>CAYWCO010000001.1:0-46977 GCA_964456815.1 uncultured Dehalococcoidales bacterium
TCGGGATGCCCATCCAGTCAGAGAATTCCAGAATCTTCTCAGGCTCATTTTCCATAACCTTATCATAATAGCCTATCGCATCTAGCATAATTGCTCCGCCAGTGTGCTTGGGGAAATTCTCATTGGCCAGACCCTTATCCCAGCCCTGATATACATAATGGCGGTATTTCATCCACCCCGGGGTAAGCCAATAGACATCCTTACCCTCGCTTATTCTCTCCCTCTCCTCCTCGCTGGCCAGCATGTCAATACAGTGAGAGGCTTTTATTCTGGAAATCCTGATTCCAGGTTCCTCTTGTTCCTGAATTATGGTGTCTATCTTTCGATATGGATTATCGGCATTAACGTAGCAGAACTTACCGCCGTAGACCACGATGACGTTAGAAGCGTAGGTCTTGGCTGTACCTAGCTGTTTAATAAGCTGGCTTTCAAGTTTCCGGGGCACTTCATGGCGGCCGGGCTTGGTATAAAGAATTTTCTTGGCATCCAGAAAGCCACTGTTTCTAAGATAGTTCAGTTCCATACTGAGCGTGCCGCAGGCAACAATGGCATAGTCCTGAAACGAGACACGTTTCTCCATGCTTTCCCCCTTTTAAGTTAGAAATGCTTCCAGTCAGAGAAAGTAACTCGTGGGACTCCTCGAATCCTTCCGGAGTATAATCTCCCTTACCTGGGCAGCTGCACTAATACCTGGGACAGCTGCTCGTTGGCCTTTTTCAACTCTTGTGCTGCTTGTAATGCGCTATTATAAATTGGATTGCCCTCCAAGTTATTGGATTTCTCCACCCATTTGTTGAATTTCTCGGCATGCTTTTTGTTATGCTCGACCCACGAGGTCAAAAGCACTTTAAGTCTCCCAGTTTCATCAGTCGGGAACCTCTTTAGGATATCCTCAACCATTGTTCGGATAGTATTCTCAGGCACCGCCCCGAGGATTTCGTCTACCTTTTCACCATCACCAAAGAACATCTGCATGGGTATACTCATAATCTGATATTTCACCGCTGTGCGCTGGTTCTCATCCACATTCAGCTTGCAGAACTTGAACCTGCCATCATACTCCTCTGAGAGCTTGTCGTATATAGGTGAAACCATCATACAGGGGCCACACCAGGGCGCCCAGAAATCGACCTCTGTGGGAAGGTCTGAGTTCAGGACTTCCTCTTCAAAATTTTGATCCGTAATTTCTGTTACTTTGCTCATACTACCTCCTTCTTGATTGATTGTTAACCTACAACTACATTAGGGACATATCACCCTTGCTCTTGAACATATTTAAAGGCGGACATAGCAGCAGTGACACCGTCTCCGACCGCAGCGGCGATCTGGCGAGGTGAGCTCCTACGGATGTCGCCAGCGGCGAAAATTCCAGAAGCTGAGGTCGCCATCGTTTCATCAGTGACGATATAACCGGCATCGTCCAGCTCAAGAATGTTGAAAAAGCCCCGGCTGTTGGGCATGAGCCCTACAGCAACGAAGACTCCGTTAACTTTCAAGTTAGACTGCTGGCCTGTTTTCACATGGCGTAGTTTAAGCTCCTCCAGTACTTTATCCCCCGAAACCTCTTCCACCACCGTGTCCCAGATGAACTCCAGCTTGGGATGGGCAAATGCCCGCTCTTGGAGAGCCCTTCCTGCCCGGAGCTGGTCTCGCCGATGTATTACGTAGACTTTACTGGCATGCTGACTTAGCTCCAGAGCATCAGTAATAGCGGTATCACCCCCTCCTACTACCGCTACCTCACGGTTGCGGAAGAAGAAGCCATCACAAGTAGCGCAGTAGGAAACACCGCGACCAGACAGCCTTTCCTCGCCCGCAACTTCCAGCTTACGATACTCTGAACCAGCAGCGATGATTACGGCCGAAGCTTCAAGGTTACCCTCAGTGGTTGAAATACTATAATAGGGCTGCTCTTGAGAAATGCCTATGACCTCAGTGGTTGCTACCTCCAGACCGTATCTGACTGCCTGCCGATGCATGAGCGAACCCAGCTCGGAGCCAGCTATGCCCTCAGGAAAACCAGGGTAATTCTCCACCAGCGCAGCATTGACCATCTGGCCCCCTAACATCCCTCGCTCCAGCAGCAAGCTTCTGAGTCCTGCCCGTGAGGTGTAAAGACCAGCAGTAAGTCCAGCAGGGCCACCCCCAATAATGATTACGTCATACCTAGCCATTGTCTGCCCCCGTTCTTAAAGTGGGATTACTTGATGTCTTCCAGAGGCCTCTTGAATGGATCAATGGCACTGGGTATTTTGGCAGGTGCCTCAAATTGCCCATCGGGTTTCACCCCAGAAGTGCCAGGGTTACTAACCCCGGTTGCTTCCCCTGGCTTCTCGATATGCCCCCGATATTTCTTACTGAAACACAAGTAGTAGTGTCTGCCGCGGTAAAGGGCACATTCCCTGCATAATTTCCCAGTGAAGGGACATATCATCTCTTCCTTAGCCACGATCTATACCTCCAGTCAAGTACTAACTACCCCTCGTTTGCCTGCCACTATTATCGTAAATCCAGCATCGGGGAAATAGCCTTCCCTTGGCTCTTCCACGTGCTGCACCTTGCCCGGCTGTTGAAAAAGCGTGGAAACAACCCTTTCCGTAGAAAAGCCCGCCTGTTCCAGCAACTTCAGTGCCTCATCATATGTGTAGAAGGTAACAAATTTATAAAAACGGTGCCCCTGCGCCTTCTGCGTCTGATAAAACTGACCCCAGGGACTTTCCTTTAAGACCAGCCCCAGCACTATCTTGCCGCCGGGTATCAGGGTGCGGTTGGCTTCCTTTAAAACGTCCAGAGGAGAGTCCAGGAAACACAGGGTAACAATCAAAAAGACCGTACCGAATAATTCTTCATCAAAGAACTCCTGCTCTCCCCTTCCTAGAAAGGCACTTATCCCTCTCTTCCTTGCCATCTCAACGAGCTTGATTGAAGGGTCAATACCAGTCTCTATTCCCAGAGCTTGGGCAAAGCGGCCGCTACCGACACCTATCTCAAGCCATGCCTTTGGCAGGGACGGCGGGAGTGACTTAAACGCCTGTGCCTCAATTAAGAAGATAAGGCTTCCCTCTCTATCAAACCAGGCATCATATTCTGTAGCCAGGTCATCGAAGGGAGACCGCTCAGCGTTCTTCTGCCGTCTCCCCGTATTTGATTTTCGAGTCCTGGAATTGGTTGGCGGCATATTTCCTCCTTGGTCAAGCTTTGTCAGCTTTGACACTCTCATTGAGCAGTATCTTCGAGGTCGAGAAATCTATTTCGACCACTCTGCCCGATATAACCCTTTCCTCGCCAAACAGTGTCTCCAGTTCCACCCGGTCTTCATGCAGTCGCATATGAGCGATGTCCTGAGCAAGCGGCTTTTTGCCCCACTTATTTAGATAAGCCTTAGCAAGACACATATTCGCACCTCCTCTTGAGCGGCTAGGCCCACGTTATCCCGGTGCTGGCAGACCTGCCTTTGCAAGGATGCGGTCCAAGGCATTCTTGATCTCCCGCACCGCTACCCCCTTCACCGGGGTTCTACCGTCTAGACTTGAACTGAAAATATCGGCGTCAAAGTATATACACCCGACCACCCCAATGTGCCGCTCCTGTAATTCCATTTTCAGTCTGGTGGCTATCTCTTCTGATGGCACCTTATTCAGGATAGCCCAGACATTCTTGATGCCAATTCCTGAAGCCAAGTCGTGTATCTTCTGACCTACATTTACTGATTCCAGAGGAGGCTCTACCACAATCAGTACACTGTCAATGCTCGTCTCAACGCCCCGGCCGAAATGCTCTACCCCCGCTTCCATATCCACGATAGCCAGCTCGCCTTTCGCCAAAGCGAGCTTCTTTAAGAACTCGCGACTTAATACCCCCATGGGGCAGGCACAGCCTTCCAGGGACTGGAGTATCTTGCCGATGCCGACCAGCGTAAGACCATCTTTCTGAACCAAATGCTGAGGTGGTAAATCCTCCAACGCGATGCGGCTTTCGGCAAGAACGCTTGGCTGCCCCATCTTTCGCTGCAGACTCTTCTTGCCACCGACAAGCTCCATGAGAGGCACAGGCGGGTAGTCAAAGCCCAGCATGCTGAAAAGTCCCGAATTGGACTCATCCGAGTCCACCACCAGCACACGGTAACCCCTGAGTCGTGCTTCGTTTGCCAGCAGGGCAACTACAGTACTTTTGCCACTTCCCCCCTTACCGCAGACCGATATCTTCATCGTTTGTCACCCTTCCCTGTTTACATTCTTACTATCTCGATTGCCTTCAGAGGGCAGGCACGGACGCAGTCTCCACAACCCTGGCAGACAGACGGGTCTGTCATTGGTATATCGTAGGGTGTCTCCTGCTTGAGCAGCTTGTGAGAACACGCCAGGGCAGCAGCACAAATGCCGCTGTCACACTTTTCTGGATGGCATTTCTTATAATCTACTAATGCCATCTTGCTTGGCATCAGCCTTTCTTTTCAGCCTCCCTTGCCTTCTCTAGCTCCTCCTCTAGCTCCTCCAGCTCCTGCACCATCGACGGGTGTACTGAGTGAGCTGGCCATCGAGCCTTGAGGTCAGCGATTTTGTCCTCAGTCTCTTTTATCCTATCTGTGCCCGGCTCTTTAGCTATTACATGCCCCAGCAAGCGCCTCAATGACTTATGGTCCTGAAAACCGAGCAGTTTCCTTACCGGCTGAGAGTCTTTAAAAAGTAATATGGTTGGCACAACCATGATGCGATACCGGGCTGACGTATCGGGACTTCCCTCTATATCCACCCTCACAAACTTCACGTTGCCTTCATATTCTTTTACCAATTCATCGGCAAAAAGACATGTAGGATAACATGTGTGGCACCATCGCGCAGTGAAGCACGTGAACACTGGGAGTTCACATTCCAGCACTTCTTTGTCGAAATTTCGGTCGGTAATGTCTATCATCTCTGCAGTCGGCTGGGTCACTGCGTCTTCCCCTGCTCCTCACACTCCGGACAGTAACCCTCAAGGTATAACTCGGCTTTAGTCACCCTGAAGCCATGCTCTCGCCTTACTGCCTTGATCAACTTCTGGAAGTAGGGGTTCTGAAATTCGATGACTTTGCCGCATCCCTGGCAGACTAGGTGCTGATGCTCAGGCGATTGCTTTATCTCGTAGTAGCAACGAACCTTGCCCAGCCTCATCTCATCAACCAGCCCCAGTTCCTTGAAGAGGTTAAGTGTGCGGTATACCGTCGCTGGACTTATAGACTCATCCCGGGCACTAGCACGATGGTACAGCTCTTTAGCGTCAATATGCCCTTCAGCATCGCGCAATAGCTCTAGAAGTAGGCACCGCTGAGCTGTCATTGAATGACCGTGAATTTCTCTGTCTTTTTTGAGATTGAGACTCATTATCAATTTGCATTTTATACGACTTCGACCTCTTTTGTCAAGAAGGGGCTAATGTCTCCGTTAGCGGTTCACTGAAGCCAGACGAAGTTACCCATAGAGTTAACCATGCCTTGAAGGTGGTAGGAGCATCGCAGAAGTTGAGGAGTTACCTTAGGTGGTATTAAAGCCTCACGCATCACAAAAGGGCGGATTGTTGGCTATCAGTTGCACACCCTAGTCCTTACTGCTACAATTACCTCTGCTGAGAGTTAGGTGGTTAGATAGTAAGGCTAAAAGCTAGTTCGAAAGTTCTGTCTATCGTCCAGTACCGCCCACCATAAAGCTAGAGGGTCTGTGCCAGACCTCCTGGTTAAGGATTTATCCTCACCCAGCGTACCGACTGCAGAAGTCCCAAAACTTTAGAATTATATTTACAAACCAATAAAGAAACGTTAGTATAGATATAGTTAAGAATGCATACTATATATATCATAAACTATATGCATTAGATGACCCTTCATCTACCAAGGAGTTAAAAAGATGCAAAATGAGCTCTTGGATAGAATCACTGCAGACTTATTATCCGTTCCACCTCTTATCTTTAGAGGAACACGCAGAAAACTGCTTAAGACAGCGCTTGCCAATATTGACCCAGATATTACACCACTCCATTTTGAGATTATGAAGCTGCTGCATGAAGCAGGAACACTCCACCCCGCCGAAATCGGGGAAAGGCTACTGGTAGCCAGAGCCCAGATGACCCATCTGATAGATAAGCTGGTGGACTTGGGTATAGTCGAAAGGCAGGCGAATACTGCCGACAGAAGAATGACAAATATTCTGCTCACCACGGAAGGCGAAGCCTTTTTCGAAGAACACGATAGCAACATAAAGAATGCGATAAAAGAAACTCTGTCCTACCTCACCGATGAAGAACTGGAGGGTTTATCAGATTCACTGCGAAAACTGCGAGATATATTAGCGAAATTGCAGTAACTGAAATCCTGTGTCCACTGTTACAGTATAACTTAGAAGGATATGTAATTAGCCAGTGAGTAATCAGAATCAAAGCGTACTTGACGATGACCGAATCGGCCGGTTGCTGCTGAAACTATCCCTTCCCGCGTTTCTCGGCATGTTTGTCATGACATTATACAACGTGGTAGACACAATTTTTATTGGTCACTACGTTGGTCACCTCGGTATTGCCGGGCTTTCCATAGTTTTCCCCATCCAAATGCTGTCAATAGGAATTGGGGAAATGACGGGCATGGGCGGCGCATCATTGGTTTCAAGGTTAATCGGAGCCGGTAACATCCCCAGGGCAGAGCGCGCTATCGGTAACGCTATAACTACTACTATTGTGCTATCAGCCATACTGATGACCGCCGGCTTAGCCAATCCAGACTTCTGGCTCAGGCTTATGGGCTCGTCGGAGACTATCCTCCCCTATGCCAGAGACTACATGACAATTATTCTCATCGGCATGTTTTTCATGATCTTCGCCATGGCATTAAATAGCCTAATAAGAGCCGAGGGAAATGCCCGCATACCGATGATCGGAATGATAATAGGCGCTGTATTGAATATTATCCTTGATGCCATATTCATCATACCGCTGGGCATGGGGATAAAGGGAGCAGCGCTGGCTACCGTGATAGCACAGCTAATTTCTGCCTTATACTTGATGAGCTATTATTTTGCTGGAAAGAGCTTCCTTAAAATTCATTCCAGAAACTTAATCGTTGAATGGAATATTCTGAAAGCAATCCTTGCTATAGGAGTCGCCTCGTTTGCTAGGCTGCTGGCTGCGAGCCTATCCGCCGTTTTTGTGAATAGAATGCTTGTTGCCTATGGTGGTGACTATGCCGTGTCTGCCTTTGGCATCATTAACCGTATAATGATGTTTGCCATTATGCCCGGCATCGTTATCGGTGCTGGGCTTCAGCCGATACTCGGCTTCAATTACGGGGCAAAGCGCTATGACAGTGCGCTAAAGGCAATAAAGTTAGCCATTGCTGCGGCAACCGCGTGTTGCGTTGTAGTATTTATAGTTCTCTATTTCGCCCCGGAACCGTTTATTCGCCTTTTCACTACTGATAACGAGTTGATTGCCCTTAGCTCTTATGCTGCAAAGCGAATCTTCCTGGCTCTGTATCTGATAGGCTTTATGATGGTCGGTTCACTGGTCTTCCAGTCAATCGGGAAGGCTACCCAGTCATTCGTCACTGCTATATCAAGGCCCTTTCTGTTCCTGATTCCCCTGATATTCATACTGCCACAATTCTTACAGCTAGACGGCGTGTGGCTGGCATTTCCAATAGCCGATGCACTTGCATTCCTACTAACCCTCGCTCTACTTCTCCCTCAGATAAGGGAACTCCGGAGTATGGACCTGTCAGCGAAAAGGGGGGGGCTACTACTCAGACCTGAGCACTGCGGTGAGGTTAAGTCGGGAGGTGTTACAAGCGGGATAAAATCCGAGGAATAAGCCAATGCCAACCAGTACAGAAACGGCAAGCGGAACTATGTCAGGGTCCGGTGACGAAGGAAAGAGGCGTTTCTCACCGCAGCCAGCGGGTCTCCTGTTGGGCAAGTTTGGCTTACTCATCCTGCTGGCAGGCTTTCTGCTGGCGGCGTGGTACGGTCAGACAGTCATTGTTGTCCTGCTTGGTCTGGCGCTAACGGCTGCTGGCTTGGCTAAGCTGTGGAGCCGGTTTTCGCTGGTGGGCGTAAGCTGTGAGCGCCTGTTGAGTCAGCAGCGTGTCTTCCCCGGCGAACACATTGAGTTAAGGCTGCAGCTCATCAACCGAAAGCTCCTGCCGCTTCCCTGGTTCCAAATGGATGACGAGATACCACTCAAAATGTCCTCAGATATTCCACTTGCAGCAAATAATAGACCCGGATTCGGTTTCCTGAGCAAATCGGCGGCACTGCTCTGGTACACAAAGGTAAGCTGGAAAGAGCGCCTCTGTTGCCATAGGCGCGGCTATTACCAGTTGGGGCCGATAACGGTGACTGCCGGTGATATCTTCGGCTTTTATCCCCGCTCCATCACCGAACCACTGATAGACCATGTTATTGTTTATCCAAAAATCTTTCCCATCACGCATCTGGGCATACCATCGTTGTATCCCATCGGCGAAACGACTGCTGAGCGGCGCATTTTTGAGGACCCCATCCGCGTCATCGGGGTACGCGACTACATTCCCCGTGACAGCCGCCGACATATTCACTGGAAGGCAACCGCCCGGCGCCAAGAACTACAGGTAAAGGTCTTTGAGCCCACCACAACGTTGAAGGTGGCAATTTTTCTAGCCGTTGATAGCTTCAGGGCAAGGCATGGCGAGGTCTATACCGAGGAAGATTTCGAGCTAGGTATCAGTACTGCTGCCTCCATCGCCAGCTATCTTACTGAGCACCGCAGCGCGGTAGGATTGTTTGCCAACTCGTGTCTGGCTGATTCCGGTCAGCCAGCTACGCTGTTACCCGCTAGCGGCACCAGTCACCTGGTTGAGATTCTGGAAGCCCTCGCCAAGGTTACCCCCTCATCCAGCAGTCCCTTTGAGAAGTTCCTGCAAGCTGAGCGGACGGCCTTACCCTGGGGAACCACCCTTGTTTTCATACTCTGCAAGCCTTCGGAGTTACTAACGGAGCTACTGCTCAGCCTGAAAGAGAGCGGACACAGGATGCTCGTTCTCCAGGTTGGTGATGCAGAGGAAAGTGAACCTCCGGGCACAATTGCCTGGCACCGAATCAGGCAGCCTGGAGATTTTACGATAGCAGGCACTGGGGGAACAAGATGAAGCTGGACTGGCGACAAGGCATTTTATATGTCGCCACAATAGGCATGGAGGGCTGCTGGCTGTATGCCCTGCTCGCCCTGCTAAACAGGCAGGCGGCTGATGGTCGCCTCTCCGTCGCAGGAATCATGGCGCTATATCCTGCCGCTTTCATCATTAACGCTTTGCTTGCACGGCTGAGGTGGCCCAGAGCCTGCATTCTCATTGTGAGCTGGCTGGGGTGGGTGATGGGCATGCTGCTCATTGTAAAGGTGCAACTATTCGCTGACCTGCCGCTCCTGGACTCGGCATGGCTCCTGTCAATACCACAATCAATAGCCCAAGTGATATACACCTTCAGACCGGAGCTATTGATTCTTCTGAGCACCGGCATTATTTGGTGGCTAAGCTGGCGGCTAGCCTCCCGCGTTGCCAACTTCCCATCAATGGTCAGTGAATTCCAGTTCGGGCTTGTTATGCTTGTCTTGGTCTTCTTCGCCGCCTCCCAGTTAAAAGCCGGTCTCAATAACCCCGTTCCCATAGCCCTAAGCTTTTTCCTATTTGCCCTGCTTGGAATATCGGTGGCGCATGCCCTGGAAGGCACAAGCTGGCTCTCCGGGCTCTACCAGGGACACTGGTCAGGACTCTTGCTGGTCAGTATCAGCCTGATTCTTCTTCTGGGTTTACTTGTCAGCGCGGTGGTAACACCTGACCTACTCCAGGTAATCTGGGGAGGTATCAAATGGGCTTGGGGGCTAATCTGGGGACTAATTATGAAAGTGCTTCTCTTTTTCGCCAGCCTTTTCCCTGAGCCAGAACCAGGTGAACTACCGTCTATGCCGTCTATGCCAGCAGCGGAACCTTCCGAGGAGTTTCAGCTGTGGACTATGCCGGAGTGGCTGCGGGGCGGTCTCCGCCTTAGCTGGAGCATCCTGGTGCTGGGACTTATTCTCCTCGCCCTGTGGCGTATCTCCTCTGGCATATTTCGCTGGATGCGCCGCAAGCTGTCCAGCATGGTAGGTGCCGAGTTTGAGCCAATGCCAGGCGCATTCAAAGCTGATTTTCTGAGCCTCTTAAAGCGCGCTCTTCTCAGATTGCTCAGACTGAAGCTGCCCTTCCGGTTAAGAGGGAAACAGGAGATATTGCCACCTGAGGTAGCCTCTGTACGCCAGACCTACCGCCAGCTTCTGCGCTGGGCAGCCGCCGGTGGCTATCCCCGGCAGCTCTCGCAGACTCCGCACGAGTACTGCTACACTCTGACAGGCCTTCTGCCAGAAGCCAGTAAAGATCTAAATTTCGTTACGCAACAATATGTCAGGGCACGCTATGGAGCTTTGCTATCGGCGGGAGACGAACTAGACGAGCTGAGCCAGGCGTGGCACAGAGTCAAGCAAACCCGCCTGAAGAGAACAGCTACTGAGCTTGCTCATGATAAGGAGGTAAGTTAAAGTGAAAAAAGCAACGTCAGAAACCAGCCCGGATATATCGCGCATAAAGCAGGCAGCCGATAAATTAGTAAATAATGTCACCAAGGTAATTGTCGGTAAGAAAGAGACCATTGAACTGGTCTTGGTAGCCCTGCTGTGCGAGGGGCATGTATTAATTGAAGACATGCCCGGCATCGGGAAAACAATGCTGGCTAAAGCGGTAGCTAAATCGCTGGGCTGCAGTTTCAAAAGAATACAAGCAACCCCGGACCTGCTTCCATCAGATGTAACGGGCATCCACTATTTCAACCAGAAGACCTCAGAATTTGAATTTCGGCCGGGCCCGATTATGGCTAACATAGTGCTGGTCGATGAAATAAATCGAGCTACTCCGAGAACGCAGTCGTGCTTGCTGGAGTGCATGCAGGAGCAGCAGGTCACGGTTGACTTAGAGACAATACCTTTGCCCCGTCCATTCCTGATTATTGCTACACAGAATCCTGTTGAGTTGGAGGGTACTTTCCCATTGCCCGAGGCACAGCTGGACCGCTTTTTGCTTAGGGTTGGGCTGGGCTATCCCACCAAGGATGAGGAAGAGGTAATCTTGTCTAGATTCCAACACTCAAATCCCCTGGACAACCTAACCAGCGTAATTAAGGCAGCTGAACTGCTGGAGCTTCAGAAATTATGCCGTCACGTATACGTCGACGACTCAATTCGTGACTACGTTACTGCCATTACCAGGGCTACGCGGTGTCACGAAAACATCAAGCTGGGCGCTAGCCCACGTGCCTCACTGGGCCTCCACCTTGCGTCCCAAGCTCTGGCGGCCATTCAAGGACACGGCTACGTGATACCGGATGATGTAAAGTGCCTGACCGTACCTGCCCTAGCCCATCGCCTTATTGCCAAAACAGAGGCGCGATTAAGGGGACAGTCATTGGAGGCTATAGTAAGTGAAATAGTGTCTACCGTGCCTGTGCCAGTAGAAGACCAGTCGTAAGGACTACAAGGACACAAATTCTGGCACTGCTACAGACTTCGTGCTAAAATAATAGCACTAAACTGGAAAGAGGTAGATTGAAAGGTGACCATTTCGGAGATGGTATCCCGAAATAGGCGAATGTATCCCGATGATACCGCGCTTATTGAACTAAAACCAAGCCAGGGACTGAGAAAAGAAATCACCTGGAAGCAGTTTGACGAAAGGGTAAACCGGCTGGCCAACGCCCTTATCGAGCGGGGGGTTAAAAAAGGCGACCGGGTTATCCACTGGATGCTCAACTCCACTAGCTGGCTTGAGGCCTATTTCGGCATTATCAGGACGGGGGCATGGGCAGTGCCGCTTAACTTCAGGTTTAGCAGCCAGGATTTTAAGTACTGTGCCGATATCGCTGAGGCTAAGGTGATGATTCTTGGCGAGCAGTTTATAGAGAGAGTAGAAGCTGCCCGTTCCCAACTACCCGCAATTAAGAGCTATATCCTCGTCGGGCAACCTTTGCCCGAATATATGGAGGATTTTGAAAAGGTAATAGACAGCTCTTCCCCCCAGCCAGTAGAGGTGGATTTGAGCGATGAGGATGAGTGCGGGCTGTACTTCACCTCGGGTACCACCGGGGCGCCCAAGCCGATACTGCTTACCCACAAGAACATGGAATGTGCCGCCATAACCGAGAACCGCCACCACTATCAAACCCGTGAGGATAATTTTATTCTTATACCGCCCCTGTACCATACCGGAGCCAAGATGCACTGGTTTGGCAGTCTGATTGTAGGCGGGCGCGCTACCCTGCTCACTGAAAGCAGCCCCCAGTATATTTTTGAAGCCATTCATAAAGAGAGAGGGACGATAGTATGGCTGCTGGTGCCCTGGGCTCAGGATATTCTGATTGCCCTGGACAAGGGAGAGCTGAAGAAAGAGGACTACGACCTGAGCTGCTGGCGGCTTATGCATATGGGGGCGCAACCTATACCGGTCAGCCTGATTAGGCATTGGAAGCAATACTTCCCCGATATGCAGTACGATACCAGCTACGGGCTAAGCGAATCCACCGGACCAGGATGCGTCAACCTTGGCATACAGAACCAGCATAAGCTGGAAGCTACGGGCAAGCCCGGCTTTAACTGGAAGACCCGTATTGTCAATGATAAGGATGAGGATGTTGCTCCAGGAAAGGTCGGCGAGTTGTTAGTCAGGGGTAATGGGGTGATGAAGGAATACTACAAAAACCCGGAGAAGACGGCGGAAACCTTAAAGGATGGCTGGCTACATACCGGCGATATGGCTAGAGAGGATGAGGAGGGGTTTATCTACATTGTTGATAGAAAAAAGGATGTGGTCATCACCGGGGGTGAGAATATCTTTCCTGTAGAGGTAGAAGAAGCCCTGCGGCGAAATTCCAAGATTTATGATGCCGCCGTAATTGGTATCCCCGATGAGAGGCTGGGGGAGATAGCTCTAGCCGTAATCGACCCCAAGCCGGGGGAGGCACTGACTGAAGAAGAGATAAATCAGTTCTGCGAACAGAATCTGCCTAGGTATAAGAGACCAAGGCGCATCGTATTTGATAAGGTGCCACGAAATCCCACCGGCAAGATAGAAAAACCAAAACTAAGGCAAAAACACGCTGCACTTAGGAGGCCAGGTTGAAAGAATTAACTGTGAGTTCTGATGCCCCCGGGGAAAGGCTTTTTGTCCTGGGCAATGAGGCGATAGCCAGGGGGGCGATTGAGGCCGGGGTTCAGGTGGTGGCTGCCTATCCCGGCACCCCATCAAGTGAAATACTGGAAACCCTGGCCGGGGTAGCCAAAGAGCTTGACATGTACGTTGAGTGGTCAACCAATGAGAAGGTTGCCTTTGAGGTTGCCCTCGCCGCCTCAATCTGTGGTGTAAGAGCCATGGCATCTATGAAACACGTTGGGGTAAATGTAGCCCACGACCCGCTAATGACCGCCAGTTATATAGGCGCCAAAGGGGGGCTGGTTCTGGTCTCCGCTGATGACCCGTGGGCGTGGAGCTCCCAGAATGAGCAGGATAACCGTTATATCGCCCTGCAGGGCTACATACCAGTCCTTGAGCCCTCCTCAGTCCAGGAAGCCAAAGATATGATGGCTGACGCCTTCAAGCTCTCCGAGGAATTCAAGCACCTTTTCATGCTCCGGCCGGTAACCAGGATAAGCCATGCACGGAGTGATATCGTCCTGGGGGAAATATCACGGGAAAGGAGAAAGGGCTCCTTTAAAAAAGACCGCACCTGGTTGGTCTATACCCCGCGCGAGGCCAGAATAAACAAACCTTTGATGCTGGAAAGGTTTGAAAAAATAAAGAAAGCGGTGAATACCCTCCCCTATAATCAGCTAAAGCTCGCTGAGGGAGCCAAACTGGGCATCATCGCCTGCGGGTTGTCCTACAGCTATACTTTGGAGGCGGTAAAGTGGCTGGGGATTGAGGACAGGGTCTCCATACTCAAGATTGGCACCCCCCACCCCCTCCCCGAGGAACTGGTAATAAAATTGCTAAACTCAGTAAAAGAGGCGCTGGTAGTAGAGGAACTGGACCCCTTTGTTGAGCTACATGTCAAAGCCATCGCCGGGGAGCATAATATCCCGATTAAAATTCACGGTAAGGACTTGGTGCCCCGGATTGGAGAGCTATCCACCAGAAAGGTCACCGAGGCTATTATCCAGTTAACCGGCTCCAAGCCTCCGGTCGATTTCGCGGCGCTAGATAAGCTGGAGAGAGAAGTAGCCCCCCTCCTCCCGTGGCGACCACCCGCCCTATGCCCTGGCTGCCCCCACCGTGCCTCCCACTATGCCATCAGGATAGCCTCACGAAGAGTAGCCAGAGACCTTGGCCAAGAGGTAGAGCCTATCTACCCGGGTGACATTGGCTGCTATAATCTAGCCTATAACCCACCACAAGAAGCGTCAGATACCACCATCTGTATGGGAGGCAGCTTCGGCATCGCCAACGGGTTAGCCCATGTGGTTGGCGCACCAATAGTAGCCCACCTGGGCGACTCTACCTTCTTTCATGCCGGGATACCACCGCTAATAAATGCCGTCTACAATAAGGCAAACATAACCATGGTAATACTTGATAACTCAGCCACGGCTATGACTGGCTTCCAGCCTCATCCTGGCACCGGTCATACCGCTACCGGAGACGAGACCGTCTTGCTAAAACCAGAGGATATAGCCAGAGCCTGCGGGGTAGAATTCGTCGAGGTCGTCGACCCCTTTGACCTGAAAACAGCAGCCAAGGCTATAGAAAAAGCAATAAGGTTCCCCGGACCGGCGGTCGTAGTCTCCCGAAGGCTGTGCACCATAATTGACCAGAGGGAGAAGAGGAAACGGGGGGAGAAGGTTATCCTCTACTCCATAGACCCGGACAAATGCAATATTAAATGTAACGCCTGCATCGAGCTCCTGGGCTGCCCGGCGATAATAAAACAGGGGGCTAAGACGGTAATTGACAGCTCGCTGTGCACTGGTTGCGGGCTCTGTGCCCAGGTCTGTCCCCATAAAGCTATAATACAGGAGTAAAGGGAATGGTAAAGGAATTCAATATACTAATCACCGGTGTCGGCGGGCAGGGGGTGATTTTGATGTCGGAGCTCCTGGGAAAGGCAGCCGTCGCCGATGGACTGAGGATTAGAGGCTCTGAGATATTGGGGATGGCAGTCAGGGGCGGCTCGGTAACCAGTATCATCAGAATTGGAGACGAGGTCTATGGCCCCCTCCTCCCGGCGGGAAAGTGTAACGCCCTGGTCGGCATGGAGCCGGCGGAGGCACTGAGAAATATTGTCTATCTAGCAAAGTCCAGCCTGGTCATAATCAATACGGCGGCAACTATTCCCTTCACCGTCTCCGTGGGTGAAAGTAAATACCCCAGCCTGGAGGAAATCCTGGGACAGCTGGGCAAAGCCTCAGGCAGGATAATCCAGCTAGATGCGGCTCAACTGGCTCAAGAAGCGGGAAGCCTGCTGGCCACCAACATTGTGATGCTGGGGGCATTATTCGGCAGCGGGCAACTTCCCATAAAAATAGCCACCATAAAGGAAGCCATCCAGGCGCGTTTCCCGGCTAAAGTAGCTCCGCTTAATATCAAAACCTTTGACCTGGGCTACCAGACGTGCCGAGAGGCATTAAGCCCGGCTTAAGGTATCACCCCTTCATCCTTTAGCTTGGCAATATCCTCCCAGCTATAACCGAGCTCCAGTAAAATCTCCTCAGTATGCTGCCCAAGCTCGGGGGCTTCCCTTTTCACCGAGGCTGGGGTCTCATGAAATGTCCAGGGAAAGCCCAGCATCCTTATCTTGCCCCACACCGGGTGCTCAACCGGGACAATATAATCATTAGCTACGGCTTGAGGGTCTTCAAACACCTCGCTAGCTGACTGAACTGGGGTATAGATTACATTCTCCTTCTTAAAAATCTTAAACCACTGCGCTCTTGTCTTGGCGGCAAACTTCTTATCCAAGATAGCCACCAGCTCTTTGGCATTATCATGCCTGGCTTCTATAGTGCTGAATTTTGGGTCATGCTCCAGCTCTTCAATTCCCATCGCCTTGCACACATTAGGCCAGTATCTATCCGGCTGAAGGTGAGCAATGACAATCCATTTATCGTCTTTACACTTATAGTGGTTATAAATTGGGTTACCGGCTTCAGCCCTGAGCAATCTGGGAAACTCCTGCCCCAAAACCCCGGGAGCAGCAAAGTTGACCCCGTGTAAAGCAATCAGGCTACCCATTAATGAAGTATCTACCAGCTGCCCTTTACCGGTCTTCTCCCTGGCATAGAGGGCGGCGGTCACCGCCCAGGCACACATAAGTCCGCCCTGTTCGTCACCCATTCCTGGTATCAGGGTTCCCGGTGGACCACCCCGCTCCCCAGACATCATCATGGTTCCACTCCTGGCTATCCCAGTATAGTCAAAGGAAAGTTCATTAGCATCCGGACCCTTTCTCCCCCAACCAGAGGCGTGGGTATAAATAAGCCGCGGGTTTCTCGACATTAGCGCCTCGGGGCCAATGCCCATCTTCTGCGGGGCATTTATACTCATATTGGTCAGAAAGACGTCAGCGGTATCAATCAGCTTTAAAAATATCTCAATCCCTTTTTCAGTTTTCAAATCCAGAGCGATGCTTCTCTTATTGCGATTATTGCTTTCAAAGTAGTAGTTTCGACCTTTCAAACCGGTATCGGCACCGACGATTCTCATCATCCCCCGCCCCGGGTCTCCAGTTGGCGGTTCCACCTTAATTACGTCAGCACCCAAATCGCCCAGTCTCATGCCAGCAACCGGTCCTTGCTGAAACATGGATATTTCCACCACTTTAACCCCATCTAAAGGTCCAGCCATCTCTTTGCCCCTTTTGCCAACATTAAGCAGAGCCGCAGGTTCGTATTTTCAAACGCCTATTTCCTGCGCCGCCTTTTCCAACCCCAAGTCCATGAGTTTCTTTCTAGTCGGAACTCCATCCTTACTCCAGCCGCGTAGCTGGTAATAAGCATCTACCGCTTCCTCAAATTTTTCCCGGCTTATCTTATGCCCCTCACCGGGTCCTTTAGGCATAGGTTCTTCAAAGACCCTGCCTGGTAGAATATCATCTTTTTTGGATATATTCCCTTCCCTGACATTAAATGCCCTTATTAGCTGCTCCGTTCTTTCCCCAACGAGCAGGAATTCGTCCATGCTGATGTCAGAGCCGAGGGCACCATTCAACAGGCTTAGGTGAATTTCCGGCGGGAGAAAGTTGAAAATACAGCTGATAAGAGTCTCACGCGCCGTAGCCAGGTCTTCGGTGTCCTTTACTATCTTTGGCTTTCCCTCAAGGGTGAATCTATCAGGAACCTCAGGCGCTCCAGAGAATTCGATAAAGTCAACGTCAGAGCTCAAGTGACAGGCACCTCTGTCGCTAACAGCAAAACTGAATCCATGTCCCTGGGCACCCCTTATATCCCAGGCGGCGGGGAAGGCCAGTCCCTTTACCTGCATGGCAAATTTTTCTGAACCACGGCCAATCTTATCAGCCATCGCCTTTGTGCCCTGGGCGAGTAACTTGCCAAGACCTTTTCTATAGGCTATGTCCGTTACCATCTCGAGGGCAGCTTGCTCATTCCCAAACCGTACCTCCGAACCACCAGTATCTTCCTGGGACATTAATCCTTTCTCATAGCATTCCATAACAAAGGACACTGCATTTCCGGTTTGAATCGTGTCCATTCCCATTTTGTCGCAGAGTAAGCCCAGATAGGCTATGGTCTCGTAATCGGTTATTCCGATATTCGGACCCAGTAGCATGAGGGTTTCAAATTCAGTTTCGGCGCTAAATTTGCCCCATTTCCCACCGGTTATTCTAACCAGCTTCTCGCAGGCTATCGGGCATCTATAGCAGGACAGGCGTTCAGGCTTATACCTCGCCTCTATCGCCGGTCCGGAAAACCGCTCAGCCACTTCTTCTTCCATAACCCCGGTTGAGTAATTTTTGACGGTGGCAATGCCCATGGCTTGAGCCATAGGTATCATGGTTAGTGTCCCGTATTTACTTAAGCCCTCTTGTATTACCTTATTATTCCTGATGTTCTCATTGGCTGCCCTCACTGCCTCCCTAAAACTGCTTTCGTCAGCTACCTTAGCCTTACCCGTTCCCTTGACTACAATTGCTTTCAGGTTCTTAGAGCCCATTACCGCCCCTATTCCCCCTCTGCCAGCCTGCCGGTAAATCTGATGACATACACAAGCATGACTTATCAGATTTTCTCCAGCCGGTCCTATGGAGGCAATCTGCACGTCTCTACCGAACCTATCTTTCAGAGCTTTCTCGGTTTCCACTACATCCTTGCCCCACAGGTCAGTGGCGTCTTCGATTTTGACCTCTTCGTCATTAATGTAGACGCATACCGGTTTTTCCGCCTTTCCTCTTACGGTCACAAGATCGTAGCCAGCAAATCTAATTCCGGGACCCAAGCTTCCCCCCACATAACTATCAATAAATATTCCGGTTAAGGGAGACTTGGTGGCAAATGCGGTCTTGGCAAAGGCGGGGGCACTTGTCCCGACAAGAGGGCCCGTCACCATGACCAAAACATTATCTGGGCTTAAGGGATTTGTCCCCGGCTTTAGCTCATCATAAAGTACCTTGGCGGCAAACCCCTTGCCACCGATAAAGTTTTTAAGAACATCCTCCTCAATTTTCCCCTTGGTTACTTCCTTGGCAGACAAGTCTATGGTTAGCCGTTTTCCGTAGCTCTCAGTCATTGTTCCCCCCCTTTTTTTATAGTATGTGGTTTATCCTCCCAGGTATGCCCTCTTGACAATCTCGCTACCTTTAAAGGCATCGATGTTCCCCTCTAGAACTACTTTGCCAACCTGTAGCGCATAAGCCCTCTCGGCCACCCGGAGGGCTAAGGGAACATTTTGCTCCACCAGAAGAACACCGACACCGCTTTGATTAATGTTTTTAATGATAGGAACCAGTTCATCAACCAGTTTAGGAGCCAATCCCAGCGAAGGCTCGTCCATCAAAAGTAGCTTTGGTTTGGCCATTAAGCCACGGGCAATAGCTAACATCTGCTGTTCGCCACCGCTTAAGGTTCCCGCTTTTTGATTACGCCTCTCCCATAATATAGGGAAGTGCTCAAAGACCCCCTTCATGTCCTTCTCTATGCCAGCCCTGTCCTTTCGCAGGCTGGCACCAAGTTTAAGATTGCTCAAAACAGTAAGATAAGGGAAAAGCCTTCGTCCTTCAGGAATATGGACTAGGCCAAGATTCACAATATGATAAGGTGGCATCCTATCTATCCTTCTATCCAGAAACCATATTTCCCCTGAGGTTAACGGTGTTAACCCGGACAAGGCTTTCAAAATGGTGCTTTTGCCAGCGCCGTTAGCCCCAATAATGGTAACTACAGTTCCCTCAGCAACTTCCAGGGACACACTGTCTACTGCCGTGGCTTTCCCGTAGTGCACCGATATATCTTTTACTCTAAGCAGCATGCTCACTCCCAAAGTAGGCTTGGATTACATCCTCATCCCGCCTCACTTCTTCAGGCAAGCCTTCGGCAATCTTCTGCCCGAAATTCAGTACTATAACCCTGTCACATAAGCTCATGAACTCCATATTGTGCTCAACCAACAGGATGGTGGTCCCTTGCGACTGTATTTTCTCAAAGACTCCGAGTGAAAAAACAATCTCGTCACGGGTCATCCCGGCTATCGGCTCATCAAGTAACAGCAGTTTCGGCTTAACCGCCAGGGCTCTGGCCACACCAAGTACCTTCTGGTAGCCGTGGGGTAGATTCTTGGCAAGTTCATCTTTTACTTTATCTAGCCCAACGAGCTGCAAGATTTCCATTGCCTGGTTTGAGATATATTCCTCTTTCTTGCGGTATCCAGGGGTATTCAACGCAGCCTCCCAGAAGCTGAACTTTGGATATAAATAGAATGATGCCACTAAATTTTCCATTACCGTGAAATCAGCAAAAAGATAGGCGGCTTGAAAAGTGCGGCCTATTCCTATCTTGGCAGCTAAATGTGGCTTCTTGCCAGTAATATCTTCCCCGTCAAATATTATCTTGCCTCCTGAGGGGCGGAGAACACCGGTTATCAAATTGAAAACGGTTGTTTTCCCGGCGCCATTAGGGCCGATGATGCCAACAATCTCTCCCCGGTTGACGTGCATGTCCAGTCGCGAGACAGCCGCTAATCCACCGAAATACTTGGTTAATCCCCTGGTTTCAAGCAACACTTCCGGGTACCTTTCTGTTACGGACTTCTCCATACTTTGCTCTAATCTGATCGAACAGACCGGCAATGCCCTGAGGCATTAAAAAGACCACGAGTAACATTATAGCTCCCAGAATAAGAGGAGCATACTCTCTCAACCCGCGGAAAAATTCGAGGACCAAGACCAGAATAGCCGTTCCGATAATAGGTCCGGCGAATTTATCGCGACCACCTACCAGCATATACATCACCAGGAATATGCTTGGTAGAAAACTAAAAGTGCCGGGTGCCAGTACCAGATTGTAATGGGCATAGCTGGCACCAGCAATACCGGCAAAAAAACAGCCTACCGCCAGGGCAAGGACTCTAAAGCCGGCCTCATTAATGCCGACGCTGGATGCCACAAAATGGGATTGGGCAATAGCCTTCCAGGTCATGCCGACACGAGAGTGCTCAATCCTATATAGAACCAAAAGGCAGACTATAGTTAGCACCAGGGTAAAATAATAGTATGGCACCTTCTGGCCAACAAAAGTTATATTTACCAAGCCGGGAATATTGATGGGGTCTAGAGGAGGGATGCCAGCGAGGCCGGCAGCACCGGTCCATTTCTGGGCTACTCTTATTAAAGCCACTATGGCTATTCCCCCAAAAAGGCTCACCATGGAAAAGTAGATTGCCCTTACCCTGGTAAACGGGTAACCCACTAAAATCGCGACCATCATCGCCGCTAATCCCCCCAGCGGTATGGTAAGCCAGGGTGAAAAGCCCAGCTCTTTTGATACCACACCGGAAAAGTAAGCGCCAATACCCATGAAGGCAGCATGGGCGACAGACACCTGACCGGAAAGGGCTATGGTGCGCAGGCTGCTAACGACAATGATATATAGCATCGTTATAATGAAAATGTGAATATAGTAAGGCTTTTGGATAATTAAGGGGATTAGGAATAAAAGGATTATAAAAATGGCAAAACCAGCCGGCTTGGTTAGATTCCTAATCCCCTTCATCAAAAACATCCTTGAAACATATTTATGCCTCGTGGCCAAACAGACCTTGGGGTCTAAAGAGCAGGATAGTGATCACTATGCCGAGGCCAATGGCATCAGTGGCACTGCCGCTTATAAAGAGGGGTAAAGAGGCATCTATAGTACCCAGAATCAGCCCGGCACCGAGGACACCGCCAATACTACCTATCCCAGCCAGGATGACTATTTCAATTGCTTTTACCAGCATCTGGTCTCCCATATAGGGGCTTAAACTGACTATGGCACCCATTAAGCTGCCAGCTACCGCTGCCAAGGCACAGGCTATCACAGTGGCAACGGCAGAAACGCGATAGATATTAATCCCTTGCAGGACAGCACCGATAGAGTCCTGAGAAACGGCCAGCATTTGCTGGCCTATCCTAGTCTTCCGTATGAAAAAGATAAGCGCTAGCAGTAGGACGGCAGCGATAATGAAGGTTACTACCCTCTCGACACTAACTGAGACACCCCCGCTCCGGATAACACCTGAGGCAAAGGCGGGTAGGGCTCTCACCTGAGTGCCCACCAATATGTTGACTGCGGACTCCAGAATTACAATTAAGGCAAGCGTCATGACTATGGTGCGGTTGACATCCCCAAAAAATGGGCGGAAACAAAACCTCTCAAGGAACAGCCCGAATGCCCCCATTATTAATGCGGCCAGCACCAAGGACAGCCACTGGTCCAAGCCATATACTATCGCCAGTTGATAGCAAGCATAACCACCAACCATGTAGATGACGGCATGGGCAAAATTTAGAACGCGCATGACGCTAAGCATGAGAGCAAAACCAAGCGCCATCAAGATGTATATTGATGACAGCATCAAGGCATTTACGCCAACTTGCGCCAGTAATTCTGGGTCCAAATCGTTCTTATCTTTCTAGCTTTTCGCCTTATTGGCTATCTTGCAGGAGAGGATCCTCCCCCACAAGATAGCCATACAGCACAACTAACCTATGGCAGAGGTACTTCCTGCCATTTAACCCAGACCACCTCTCCATCCTGAAGGGCGGACAATGGCATCGGGTAGCTTACAGTGTGGTTGATGCCATAGGTGCTCAGCCCACCTATCCTCCCCGACCCATATGCGGCATCGATTGAGGTCATCTGCTCCCAGGAATCCTTGACCACAGCAGGGTCAAGGCTCTGTGCCTCCTCAATAGCCTGGGTAAGACAATAGCAAGCATTCCAACCCCAGACATGTGTTGGTGACGCTTTGCCATATGTGGCTTCGCCCCGGCTGGCGATTTCCCTTATCATGTCAGTCATCTCAGGGTCATCCATCTTTACATTATGGACATAAAACTCTGTAGATGCCTCTACGCCGGCAACCTCACGGATATCATAGGGGTCTTCATGACAGGCGAACACCGGGCCGGTGAAGCCCAACTCCCTGGCTGCTTTGAGCATAGCCCCCATGTGTATTGGCCAGCCGTTGATGAGGAATATAGCGTCGGGCTCAGGGGCAAGGGCATTGACGACAAATGTGGTGAAGTCGGTTGTGTCCAGAGGCCATAACACCCAGCCCACTTTCTCAAGCCCCTCGGCGGCAGCCTTTTGGTCAAATACTGGCTCAAAAAAGGCAGGAGCCCCATCATCCGGGGTGAGAACGGAGATAGTTGTGAGGTCGGGGTAAGCCTCTTTCATATATTGCATATTGGGGGTCATATAGTCCAAGGTGGTGTCATTACAGACGAAGGTGTACGGGGTGTTCGCACCGTATTCATCCGGTGTGCCGCAGTTGTAGTATGCAACACGGATTACCCCGGCCGGTTCGGTGACTGTCCCCGCAGCTATAACCATGAAAGGCATAACCGTTCCAACAATGAAATCTACCTCATGGTCATAGACAAGCTTGGTCGCCGCGTCTACAGCACCGTCGGCACTGCTCTGCCCGTCTTCAACAACAAAATCAATCGTGTATGGCTGCCCATCAATAGTAATCCCGCCTTCCTCATTAATCCATTCCTCGTACAGCTGTACCCCCTCCCAGATTAGTGCCTCAGACGCCGAGGCAAAGCCAGTCAGAGACATCAAAGCACCAATCTTCAAGGTCTGTGGTTCTTTTTCTTCACAGGCCGCCATGAATGGTAACGCGACTAATAATAAAACCAAGAAAACACTCCCCAGTATTATTAATCCTTTCCTTTTCAATTTAGCCCTCCTTTAAATCTTTGAGCTACTGAACATTAATGAATTAACCCTGTTTATCACCCCCCTTCACTGGTCAACTTCACAAGTCATACTATCACAAAAAGGACACCAGCCACCGCCATATTTAGTTAGTGGTTCCGTGTCCTTCTTCATCTACCCACTTCATAAATCAGCACTACATTATGTTATATCAAGGATGTTATATCAATACCATCTCCCGCCTGGTGGTCTAAGTCTAATCCTTACCTGTGTGATTGTCAATGCCGTATTCTAATTCAGCGGTGGATTTGTGTGCAGGTAAATTCGGGGTATAAATTGCCGCACTATTCCTGGCACGCATGTGAGGATACAAGGCAAGTTGCTTCTTAAAAATTGCTGTGGGAACAGTTCACTTCAGTCCGTGTTGAATGGCGATGACAGCCGCCTGGGTGCGGTCGGACACACCCAACTTTGCCGGAACTACACTGCCTACCTTGATTCAATGGCTCGAGGTAGCTCACTGGATTCGGCTGAGTGCAGGGCTGAGGCGGCACTTAGCAGGTTCTTAGTATAGTCTTGCTTCGGAGCGGCTATGATTTCATTTGAGGGCCCCTCTTCGATAACCCTGCCGTCAAGCATCACTGCTATTCGGTCGCTTACCTTTCGGGCGGCAGCTATATCGTGGGTGATGTAGAGCATACTCAAGCCCCGCTGCTCCTGAAGGTTAAGTAATAGCTTTAAAATCTTAGCCTGTATACTGGCGTCTAGGAAAGCGGTGGGTTCGTCAGCAATAACTAAAGCCGGGTCCAGCACCAGCGCCCGCGCTATGGCTAAGCGCTGCATCTCGCCGCCGCTCAAATGGTGAGGGTACTTATTCAGGAAGTCATTGGTCTGGGGCAGCTCCACTTCGCCCAGGACCTTTATTGCTTTGTTTTCCCTCTCCTTCTTGGTTCCTATTCCCTGAACATCAAGCGGCTCCATCACAGCTTCCAGTGCCGATAGGCGGTGGCTTAGAGATTCGCCGGGATTCTGGAATACCATCTGTACCCTCTTATAGAAATCCTTTCCCCGATTACCAACCTTGACGCCCTCAAGGTAGACACCACCCTCAGTAGGCTGGTAAAGACCCATAATCGTTTTTGCCAGCGTCGTCTTCCCCGAGCCAGTTTGTCCCACCAGCGCCAGGGTCTCTCCCGACTCAATGTGCAGGTTCACCGAGTCAACGGCCTTGAGCGAGCCGAAGAACCTGGCTAAATTCCTGGTTGACAGCAGGGTAATAATGCCGCCCCGGTGGCAGGCGACTTGGCGCCCTTGATGCCGCAGGAGCCGTGGCGTCTTGGTTCGGCAAATGTCTATTGCCTGCGTACAGCGGGGGTGAAACGGGCAGCCACTTACCGGGCGAGCCATCCTGCCCTTGATGCCCTGGAGGTCTTTCACCGTGGTCATGTTAGGGTAGGCCCGGATTAAAGCCCTGGTATAGGGGTGCCTCGGCCGGTAGAAAACGTCTCGGGTTAGCCCCGCCTCGATAATCTTACCCCCATAAAGCACAACCACCCGCTCCGCCAGCTTGCCCGCGGTATCTAAATCGTGGGTTGCCACCAACCTGGCACTTTGCTTATCTGTTTCTCTAAGCAGGTCTCCAACTTGAGCCCTGGCGGCGGCATCAAGCGAAGACAGCGGCTCGTCCAGTATCAGCAATTCGGGGTTATTTGCCATCGCCATAGCTAAGAGGACTCTCTGCTGCTCGCCACCGCTAAGCTGGTGAGGATAGGCGGCAAAGCGGCCTTGGGGAAAGCCAAAATATCTCAGCAGTTCCGCGGCCCTATCCCGGGCTTCCTTCTTGGTCTTCAGCCCGTGCTCTACCATAGGCTCAATGATTTGATTCAGGACGGTATAAACAGGGTTGAGCACATTGTTGGCATTCTGGAAAGCCATGGCAATCTGGCTCCACCTTATCTGCTGCATCTCGCTGTCAGATAGCGCCAGGAGGTCTTTCCCCTTAAAGCGTATAGTCCCCCGGACGGTGCCTTCTACCAGGCGCATGATGCTCAAGCCCAGGGTGGTCTTTCCCGTACCCGACTCCCCAACGATAGCCAGGGTCTCCCCCGGCCCCAGTTCCAGCTCTATTCCATTAAGGACCACGTCCTGACCGTAACTGACCCTAAGATTTTTAATCTCAAGCAATGCCAACACCTCTCAATCTGGGCTCAATAACCGGTTCGGCGGCATGACCGACGAAGGTCAAGCCAATTATGATTAGCGACAAGGCAACGCCGGTAGGGACCAGCCACCACTGCCAGACATCCAGGTAGCTGAAGCTGAGGGCATCACGCATCATCATCCCCCAGCTAACCACCGTCGGGTCGCTTATCCCCAGAAAGGCAAGCCCTGCCTCCATGAAAACAGCTCTCCGAACGCCGTAGATGAACTCAACCAGCAGTATCGGCCCCAGGTCGGGCACTACATGCCGCCAGGCAAGGTAGAGGCGATTAGCCCCGAATGACCTTGCCGCAGCCACATGCCCCCTCTCCTTTAGGGAAAGGGCTTGCGCCCGCATAATTCTGGCGCCACCCTGCCAGCTCAGCAGTGATAAGAGAAATATAAGGGTTAAGATACCAGGCCTAATGTAGGCTGATATCAGGATAACGACGATTATCATGGGAATCACGATAAAGGCATCGACCATCCTCATTACAACCTTTTCGTAAAGCCCGCCGACCAAGGCTGCCGATACACCGAACGCAGTGCCCAGGAGCGTGGCGAGAGTGCCCACCCCGAACCCGACCAGGAGGGAGGTTCTGGCACCGAAGGCCAGACGGCTCCAGACATCCTGACCAACGTGGTTCGTACCCAGCCAGTGACTCCAGGACGGCGAAAGCAGGGAGGCGGTTGATTGCTGGTAGGGGTCGTAGGGAGCTAAGACGGGCGCTAGGAGAGCCACCGCTATCATTAGCAGCAGGATAATGAGTCCGGTCTTGCCGGGACCGCTCTCCTTTATTTCCCTCTTCAGGTCAATATGCATAGCTCACCCTCGGGTCTAGCTTCGGGTAGGAAAGGTCAATCAGAAAGTTGGCTGCCAACACGAAGATAGCCACCATCAAAAACACCCCTTGAATGATGGGGTAGTCCCGGGCTAACAGCGCTTCATAGGTGAGGTAACCAACGCCCGGATAGGCAAAGACGAGCTCAACAAAGAGGGCTCCGGTAATCACCCTGCCCATCCAGATACCGCTGCGGGTAACCACCGGCAGCATAGAGTTTCTACCGGCGTGCCGGTATTTGAGTACTCGCTGCGATAAGCCCTTGGCCCTGGCGGTAAGCATATAAGGCTCCTTGAGTACCGTAATCATGGTGTTTCGAGTAAGTAGATAGCCACCGGCTAAATGAGCCAGGGTGAGGGCAGCTAGCGGCAGGAATAGGTGTCTCAATACGTCAAGCAGCCAGGCTAACCCTGATAAACCGGAGTAGGGAGTTAGCGCCCCGGCCAGGGGAAAGATTCCCAGCGTTACACCAAAGGCGATAAGCAATAACATCCCCAGGAAGAAGTCAGGGAAGCCATTCAGACTCATCAGCCCGGCTAGCATAGCGCGGTCAGTTCTGGAACCCCGCCGCCACCCCGATTCTATTCCCAGCGTTATTCCCAATATTGTAGAAAGCAGCAGCGAACTACCCACCAGGAGCAGAGTCCACGGCAAGTGTCCCAGGATTACTGATAAGACGGGCGCATTATAGTAGTAGGAGTAGCCCAGTTCACCCTGAAAGAGCGCCACAAAGTAAGCGCCGAGCTGCTGCCACAGCGGCTGGTCCAGGGCAAAACGCTCCACAAGCTCAGCCTTGAGCTCCGGCGTCATGGTAATCAGCGCCTCATCGCCGTAGATCGCCATCAGCGGGTCTCCCGGCATCATTCTGGGCAGCAGGAAGTTAAGCGCCAGAATGAACAAAAAGGCTATGGCGTAGGTAACCAGATTTCCCTTGCTGAACACCTTCCTTAAGCAATCCCCCGATTATTTTTGTTATCTGACAAAGGATAGCCTGTTCAAAGGAAGGGGTATGCCGCTAGCCAAGCCATCCTTGGTGTAGAACAGGTTCACAGTGCCATCGTGAGCCCAGTACCATTTGGGATAGTAGAGGGTCAGTGCCGGCAGGTCTTCGGCGTAAGCCTCCTGGATCTGGAATACCAGCTCCTTTCTTCTCTCGGCATCCATCTCGCCCAGCTGCTCTTCAAGAAGCTGGTTCAGTGTTTCATTCAATGTGTAGCGGGCACTGTTGAAGCCATCGTCCATAATCACCCTTTTCAGAATAGACGGCTCATAGAGGCCTCCATGCCCGTAAATAGAGAGGTCGAAGTCCCATGCCTCCACCCTGGCATCAACCGTCTTTGCTTCCATAGTTCTGAAGTCCACCTTTATGCCCACTTCTTCCAGTTGCTGCTTGATGAATTGCCCGACCTCCTTGAACTGAGCTGTAGCTAGAAGCTCCAACTCCAGTACCTTGTCGTCCTTGGTGAAATAACCGTCCTCCATCTCGTAGCCAAGCCCCTCCAGGAGCCCTTTTGCCCTGGCTGGGTCGTACTGGTATTGCGGGGTGTCGGGGTTGTACCAGTCACTGGTGGGCGGAATCATCCCCGGGCTACCGGCTACGGCGTGCCCTCGCTGGGTAATCTGGACAAGGGCTTCCCGGTCTATGGCATATGCCAGCGCCTGACGGAACTGCTTGGAGGAAAGAGGCTCCTGGTGGTGGTTTATGGTCATCTTGGCATTCCAGGCAACCGGCGCCGTGATTACAGTAAGCCCTGTCTCCTCCATTTCAGAGACGACCTCAGGGGGTATATCGCCGGCGCTTGCTGAGCCTTCCCGCAACGCCGCCGGAATCATCTCGGCGCTTATCTTAACGAACTTGATTTCGTCCACAAAGGGTTTTCCCAGATAGTAGTCATCGTAGGCTTGATAAAGGTAGGTACCATGTTCCTTACTGTAGTCTGCTAATGTGTAAGGTCCGGTTCCGATGACAGCCTCCGCTCCCGTCAGGCTCTTGGGGTCATCCACGCCCTCCCAGATATGCTTGGGAATGATAGCCAGGGTTCCCGCTACATCGTGCAGGAAAGGAGCGTAAGGCTGCTCCAGGTAAAGTTTTACGGTGTAGTCGTCAATTACTACTGCCTCCCTTACCCCGCTGGGGCCTATCAATGTAACGAAGGGGTTAGGGTGGGCCTTCACGTAATCAATAGTAAAGACAACATCCTCGGCGGTGAATTTCTTGCCATCATGCCATGTAACATTCTTGTGCAGCTTGAACATATAGGCGTTTTCTTCGGCAATATATTCCCACTCCTCAGCCAGTTGCGGAATAAAGCCGGAGGCGTCCTTCCAGACAAGGGTTTCAAAGATAAAGCTCATCCGGGTATATCCGGGGCCGCGGGAATAGTGGGCGTATGGAGAGGGATAGCCCCAGTCTCCAGTGCTATCGGCAATGGTGTAGGAACTGATTTCTGGTGTCCCGGCAGTGCATGATGGGAGCACAAGTAGCGCAGCTATCATGGCCGGGATAAGTAATTTTGGTAGCAGGTTCAGCGTTTCTTTGCTCATTAGCTTCACCCTTCCTCCTTAAGCTTATTGCACTGGTTGGCAATTGCAACTCATTGCATCAAGACACGTAATAAAAACCTGCTTGGCAACAGGTGACTTGCAAATGAGAGTAGTTGCAACTAGTTGCAACTACCTTTTAGCATTATATTAATACACTTTGGCTTCGGTGTCAACTAGCTCCTGCTAAAGACCGGTTAACTTTTAGAGCCTATGCTCGGGGCCGGCTATACCCTCAGGAAAGCCGGGGTAATTCTCCACCAGCGCAGCATTGACCATCTGACCCCCTAACATCCCTTGCTCCAGCAGTATTCATGCATGCAGTCTCTACGCCCTTTGCCTTCTTCTTTTCTTGAGCGAATAATTGCTACCTATTTACTTGTTTCCCAATACATATTTGGCTGCGTTTTCTCCAGCGATATAACCGGAACAAAGGGCAAAGCACAATGCTGCACCGGCAGATCTAAAACTGTAATCTATGAATTCCCAACCGCTAGCGTTATCACCGACGGCATAAAGTCCGCTAATCAAGCTATCCTGCTTATTAATAACCTCCATACGGTGATTAATCTTAATGCCGCCTACTGTAGTATCACAGCCCTGGCGACCTAGAACGGCATAGTAAGGCGGTGTACGTAGTGGCAGGAGATACCTTTCCTCTTTGAGAAAATCTGCATCATAGCCCTTATCGCAGAAGGAGCTGTATTGCTCTACCGTGGCCCTTAGGGCTTCAGGTTTAGCTCCCATCCACTCAGCAATCTCTTCCCATGAATCAGCTACTTTAGCTGTTCCCTCGGCTGCGTCTGATTGGAAATCATTTTCCAATTCGTCCATCCAGGCTCCATTATTTCCCTTCTGTCCTTCAATGCCGCTGAGGACCTCTCTTTTTTGGATCATATCCCGTTTTACCTTCGAATCTATCAGAGCGTAACAAATTTTACCCGGCTGCCTGCTCAGGCAATTACTAGCCATGTCCATATGATGAAGACCAAGGGATTCATCAACATAACGTTCTCCATTTTTATTCACCAAAATCACTTCAGGTCGCCGAACGAGTATGTCTAAGCTACCGGCCCCTTGATAATGCTGAGGGCCGATTAACAAAATTGCTAACTGGTCGCCGATAACGGCTCCCGCTTCTGCGGCCATTAGTATGCCATCCCCCGTCATTTGAGGTAGCGAATTGCAAAATATATCTCCATGTGAGGGGAAATACTTATTTATCATTTCTTTGTTTTCCCCGAATCCCCCGGTAGCAATGATAACGCTTTTAGCGGTGATTTTGAGTTCCTTATCCTTCGTTGTTGCCAGAACCCCATTCACTTCCCCTTTTTCATCGATGAGAATCTTCCTTGCCGCAGTTTCACAAAGCAACTGCACACCCCGGTCCTGGCAGCCCTTGATCAACGTTTCGGCAAGTCCATGCCCAACAGCTCCTGAAGCTCCTGCACCTAACATATGAAAAACCTTGGGGCCTTCTCCCTCAACTACGAATTCTAAAATAGAGTTAAACTTCAGCCCCTCTTCTTCCAGCCATCGAATGATATCTCCTGATTTGTTGATAATGACGCGAACGAGCCTGGGGTCAACCCTCCAATTAGCGCTTTCCATTTTCTCCTTAAAAACCTCATCCCCTGAAATCTTGATGCCCAGCCGCTTCTGAGCTGGACTTTCGACAGCGAAAATACCATGCGAAATACCTGCATTTCCACCCAGGCTGGGAGCCTTTTCTAGCACGATAATGTTCTTCGCCCCGGCTTCTGCTGCCGCTATTGCTGCGGTCAGGCCAGCTCCCCCTCCACCAATGACCAGAATGTCAGCCTGTAGATTTTCCGCATTTGAATTTCTGGTAGTACTCATAATAACCTCCCTAATTATGTTTTACTTTCGTTGAGGATATTCCTCTAACGCAACTACCACAATTGCTGCCCTGAGATTTATTTCTTACCCTGTTTGTCCAACCAGAGCAATCTACTACTTGATATCTTCCAGGGGCCTCTTAAACGTATCAATGGCGCTAGGATACGGTAATGTTTCACCTTTCATTGCGGTCGGCCCTACATTCTTTATTTTCGACTTATGCAAGTCGTCGCTTAGCTTTGTGGAGCGGGAGACGAGATTCGAACTCGCGACCCTCTGCTTGGGAAGCAGATGCTCTACCACTGAGCTACTCCCGCTTAAATCACAATTATTCTAGTCCAAAAATCCCCGGCTGTAAAGAGAGATGGCTATTAATACGAGCGCCAGCAAAAGTGCTTCAGGCTTGCATCTTTAAGACCTTGGACCCCCGAATCTTGCCGCTTTTTAGCTCAACCAGCGCCTTATTTGCTTCCTCCAGCTTGAACTCTTGAACCTCGGGGGCAATCTTCGCCTGGGCTGCCAGGGGCAGGAACTCCTCCGCATCCTTCCTGGTTACATTGGCTACCGATTTAATCTCCTTCTCCCACCAGAGATGCCTGGCATAATCCAGCTTCAAGAGGAACTCTTTGTCTACCTCCTCTTTTCTAATCAGATTGATGACCAGCCTTCCCCCCCTCTTCAGATTCTCCAGGGCTTTAAGCGTCGGCTTCCAGACGGGGGTAGTATCAATGGCACAGTCCAGCTTCTCTGGAGTTTCGTCTTCAATCTCACCCACCCAGTCAGCACCCAATTTCTTGGCCAGTTCCCTTTCCACCGGATTTCGGGTTAAAACAAACTTTTTGGAATTGGGAAATTTGAAATTCGCCGTCTGGATTAGCAGGTGGTGCGCCCCTCCAAACCCGTAAAGCCCCAGGGTCTTGCCATCCTCCATGCCGGTAAGCTTCAAAGAACGATAACCAACCACCCCTGAGCACATCAGAGGCGCCGCCCGGGGTAAATCGGTAAATATCTGCGGAATTTCGTAGGCGAAGTCCTCGGAGATTACCATATACTCGGCATAGCCGCCGTCAGCGTCGCAGCCAGTCCCCTTAAACTGCTGGCACAGGTTTTCCTCACCCCTGAGGCAGAACTTGCACTTACCGCAACTGGAATATATCCAGGCGGCACCAACACGGTCGCCAACCTTAAATCTGGTCGCCCCCTCACCCAGAGCCTCCACTACCCCCACCGGCTGATGACCCAGAATTACCGGCAATTTGGGTGGGGTAATCCTGCCCTCTATCTGGTCAAGCTCGGTGCGGCAAACGCCGCAGGCTAAAACCTTAATTAGAATCTCCTTCGGCTGGGGCTTTGGAAGCGGCAAATCAACCAGTTCCAGGGGCTCAGCCCCTCCCTCAACCCTAACCTGGCAGATTTCCTTGAGCACCATTGCCTTCATTTTTCTCTTCTCCACCGTCACCGGTAATCTATATTTAATTATATACTATATTACTACCATCACCAGCCCGGCAAACAGGGGCATGGTCAGGTTATCATTCAGGGGGAGGGGTAATAGTACGGCTTCGGCGACAGTCGCCGCCAAAGAGCCGACCACGATAATAAGCAAACTGACATCCAGACCGGCATAATAGAAGATAATGCCCACTATTAGGCAGGAAACAAAACAGGCTAAGTCTCCTTCAAGTGTCTTGCCAAAGAGTCTGGTTTTCCCTAGCCGCTTACCAACAATGGTAGCCATGACATCACCCACCGCCAGAAAAGAAACCGCCACCACGGCAATATCCCTGGGGAAAACCAGAAAGGCTACAAGAGAGCCAACAAAGGTATAACTAGCGCCGGTTAAGCGTGACGTCTCTTCTCCCCTTAGCAACGGCTTGAAAAGCGAGAGGAACCAACGGTTTACCCCCGGGACCTTGAGCCTAATAAACTCAAAGGCTAGGAAAACGAAGGTTATCACCCCGAGGGTCATCAGAAAGACTATCCTGGGCAGAAAGAGGGCGGCTAGCGGGATAACCATCACGCCAAGCATGTGAAACAGCCCCCGCCCCAGGGTGACCGATATGCTCAAAGCCTTCCCTCCTGCTTCGCCAGTTTACCACAGAGGAAAGCAATAAATAAATAAGCAGGGCGGTGAGGCAGGCTAAGAGCAAACTCTTTGACAGCCCACCAGCGGCGTGTTATCATAACTCTCTGGCTCTACAAAGCTAACTCAGTGCGCCTAACTCAGCACGAAGGTAAAAACAATGCCTCCTATAGTCTCAATTATAGGTAATTCTAAGTCAGGAAAGACGACCCTCATTGAAAAGCTACTTCGGGAGCTAAAAACAAGGGGCTATAAAGTAGCCACCGTAAAGCACACTAACCAAAAGCTGACCTTTGACGAGCCGGGCAAGGATAGCTGGCGCCACACCCAGGCCGGTAGCGAGGCTGCCATAATCAGCTCCCCGGACAAGATTGTGCTAATCAAGCCCGTTGCCACCGAGCCCAGCCTTGAGGAGATAGCCTACCTCGCCGGTAAGGACTATGACCTCATCCTGACTGAAGGTTTCAAGGAGGGTAATACGCCCAAAATAGAGGTCCACCGCAAGGAAGCCGGCCCGCCCCTCGCCGTCAAGAAGCGCATAGCCATAGTCAGCGATGAGCCCCTGGAAACCAAGGCCAGGCAGTTCTCCCCCGACGATACTAAGGGTTTAGCCAACCTCCTGGAGCAGGGCTTCATAACGCCGCAAAGGGAGCGGTTGTCACTTTATGTAAACAATACCCCCGTATCTCTGAGCAGCTTCCCCCGAGAGCTTATCGGCAACATCCTCCTGGCTCTAGCCTCCTCCCTGAAGGGAGTGAAAGAGATAAAAAGCCTGGAGCTTTTCCTGAAGAAGAAATCTCCATAGGGGGCATTTACGGTGCGCAAAACTAAGCACCACACAACACCGCCAAACGAGGTGCATCTCCGCCGACTCACCATAGATGAGGCATTAATAAAGCTTGACCAGTTCCTGCACGATGCCTTTATGGCCGGTCTTTATCAGGTGAGGGTAGTCCACGGTAAGGGGACCGGTACGCTGCGCCAGGCCGTTCGTGAGAAGCTTGCCCGTCATCCTCTGGTGAAGTCATACCGCCCCGGCGAATATGGAGAGGGTGGCGAGGGAGTTACCATTGCCACGCTTGCCCCAAGGTAATCCTTAAAAAAATCATCATTGAAAGGGAAGGGGCTTTTAGCTATAATAGCTATACTTCAGCCGTGGTGAGTGTAGCCCAGTGGTCTAAGGCGCCAGGTTGTGGCCCTGGAGATCGAGGGTTCAAATCCCTCCACTCACCCCAAATGCGCCTATAGCTCAGCGGATAGAGCATCGGTCTTCGGAACCGAGGGTCGTGGGTTCGAATCCCTCTAGGCGCGTATCTGGATTGTCCTTATATGCCAACGTTTTCCCCCAATTCTTAACAGGTTCTTAATATTTAGATGCTATTATCCATCCAGTATCCACGGAGAAGACGGCAAACAACAGCAATGACTTGAAAGGAGTAACATTGTGTCTAAACGGCGTGCTCTACTCTATGCCCTACTGGGAGTGGGTATCCTTATGGTCACCGTAGGCCTAATTCTCGCCCTGTTACAATCCTGACAAGCACAAAAATTTGCTCAATATCTTAACCGGAATTTAATATTTGATTGCTATGATTAAATCATCAAATAATAGAAAGGGGGGTGAAACATAAATGTGGCATAGTAAAAAGTTTCTTCTGGCTACGGTCCTGGCTATAGTGGTGCTACTTGGGAGCATAGGCGGGGTTGCTCTTGCCCAGACAGGTACCGGAGATGACAGCCAGCCTGCAGCTCAACATGAGGCTCTGCTGAATAGAGTCTGCGCCATCTATGAAGAGAACACAGGCGTAGCTATCAACTCTGAGGAGCTAGAAAATGCCTTTACCCAGGCTCGAGATGAGATGCAAGCAGCTGCTATGGAAGACCGTCTTGCCAAGATGGTAGAAAACGGCGTGATAGATGAGGCACAAGCTCAGGAGCTTCAAGAATGGTTAGAGTCAAAGCCGGATGTAGCTATCCCGTTTACACCCGGGTTTTCTGGCCATGGCATGCCTCGCGGCTTCGGTGGTTTCCCCGGTGGGGATGCACCAGAACCCACAGAATAACTAACGAGGATTCCACACCGATAACCTAGCTGACCATAAGAGGGAGGGGGATACCCCCCTCCCTCTTTCTTTTTAACAATTTCTTAACATTTGTGGTATAACATTAAGGAAAGACAGCAAATCACAAATGGGCTCTGAGATGGCGGGTAAAAAGATTCTGGTGGTTGATGATGATGCTAAAACGGTAGAACTGGTCAAGCTCTATCTGAACCGGGACGGCTATCGTGTCCTTACCGCTTATGATGGCACTGAAGCCCTGCGACTGGCCCGTGAGAGCCATCCTGACCTTATTGTTCTGGACCTCATGCTACCTGGTGTTGATGGTCTTGAGGTCTGTCGTACCCTCAGAAAGGAATCTGATGTGCCCATCATCATGCTCACCGCCAAGACCACTGACCAGGATAAGCTAATAGGCCTGGGCTTAGGGGCAGATGACTATGTGACCAAGCCCTTCAGCCCCAGAGAGCTGGCGGCCAGGGTACGAGCAGTGCTCCGGCGCCTGCCCGGAGAACGTGGTCCGAAGAGGATTGAGCATGGCGGGCTTACCCTAGACCTCCTTAAATATGAAGCCTCTCTTGCCGGCAAGCCATTAAACCTCACCCCGGTTGAATTCAAGCTACTGGGGGTCCTAGCTAAGGAACCGGGGCGGGTTTTCAGCCGGGCGCAGATTATTGAGAAGGCTTTTGGCTATGATTTTGATAGTTTTGACCGCACTATTGATGTTCATATCCTTAAGTTACGCCGCAAGATTGAGCCCGACCCCCACCACCCCAGATACATAAAGACGGTTTACGGAGCCGGCTACAAGCTTTCGGAGGTGGGAAGTGATACATAGCCTGAACTTTCGTCTCCTGATAGCTTTCGCTCTGGTGATAATTGTAACCATTGGTTCCGTGTTTTTCTTCACTTACCAGAGCACCCGCAGTGAAATCAGCCAGTTCGGGGAACGAATGGAACTGATGCAAGCTAGAAGAGTAGAAGCTGAGCTATCTAGTTATTACTACCAACAAGAGAGCTGGGAGGGTGTTCAGCCCTTCGTAGCTCAGTGGGGCAACCTCTACGGACGGCGGATTATACTGACCGACAACAATGGAGTGGTAACCGCTGATTCTGAGGGAGAGCTTCTGGGCAAGCCATATGAGACCGATATACCGGGAATACCCATGTCCCCCCCATGGGAAAAAGGTGCTATTGGTATACTTTACCTCGATCCCGGGTCACCACCGGAGGTAGACATTGCCTCACTGCATATCGTGTATGGAGCCATAGGCCGCTTCTTCATCTGGGGCGGCTTGCTGGCAATTGCCATCGCCCTTTTGCTTACCTTTGTCCTATCACGGCGTATATTAGCCCCGGTCAAGGCCCTCACTCAGGCTGCCAGGCGTTTAGGGAAAGGCGATTTCTCGCAGAGAGTCCGTGTCAGGGATAAAGGCGAAGTAGGCGAGCTGGCGCAGTCCTTTAACTCTATGGCTAGCGACCTGGAGCGTGCTGAGCAGTTGCGGCGAAATATGGTAGCTGACGCTGCCCATGAACTCAGAACTCCCCTTTCCAACATCAGGGGTTATCTGGAGGCAATTCGTGACGGTATAAAGAAGCCGGATGCTGGCACTATTCGCTCCCTTGATGAAGAAGCGTCCTCACTGTCACGGCTTGTTGATGACCTCCAGGAACTGAGCCTGGCTGATGCCGGCGAGCTAAAACTGATTTGCCAGAAGGAAGACGTCTCCAAGCTAATCGATGAGGCAGTAGCTGCGTTGCAATCTCAGGCAGCGGCGAAGGGCTTAACGCTGGCGGTTAAGCTGCCAGAAAAACTCCCCCTGGTAAATATTGACTCACACCGCATCAAGCAGGTCCTGCGTAACCTTCTGGAGAATGCAGTGGCTCACACCGGGCAGGGAGGCAGCGTAACGGTAGAGGCGCGGCAACAGGGTAGGCAGATAAAGGTCAGCGTGGTTGACACCGGTGAGGGCATTCCGGCCAAGGACTTGCCCAACATATTTGAGCGCTTCTACCGTGTGGATAAGTCCCGCGCCAGAGCCACCGGCGGCAGTGGTCTGGGGCTTACCATCGCCAAACGCCTGGTGGAAGCCCACGGGGGCAGGATTGAAGTCCAGAGTAAGCTGAAAAAGGGCAGCCGCCTTACCTTTACTCTCCCCCTGTCAGAATAGTTTGTAAGGCGCTGTCAATCTTAATAATTTCTTAATAATTTCCAGTCATACTAGTCAGTAAAAAAATGATGTTTCCCGTCCTCTCACGGGTAAAGGAGCGGAAAGGGACAGGTGAATATAAGATGAGAATCTTAAAGCTAGGCCTAATAGCTCTTATTCTGTGCACTATTATCATCCTCCCCATAAGCTGTGGTAAAACGGCGGAAACAACTCCAGAAAGCCAACTGGTAACAGTGCAGCGAGGAGACCTAACAGTAGACATTACTGCTGCTGGCAACTTGGCATATTCCGATTATGAGGACCTCGCTTTTCAAATATCCGGAACCTCGACGCAACAACCACTGACGGTGGAAGAAGTGCTGGTGGAAGAGGGTGATTCTGTTGAAGAGGGGCAGGTGCTAGTTAAAGCTGACACTGTCTATCTGGAGCAAGCAGTAACGACAGCAGAGCGAGCGGTCAAAACGAGTGAGATTTCCCTGGAGAAGGCGACGGATAGCTGGAGAAGTATAACCTATCCCTATACCTTTCGTGCCTTGAGCCTCGATATCCCCGCAGCTAATTCGCTTATCGGTGATGCCCTGCGGGAATTAGAAAACGCGGTGGAAGTAATGCAGGAGTTGGGGCTGAGCCGGGAGCAATACGACTGGCACCAGTACTGGGAGGTATGGGACAACCTACAGAAAGCCCAAGACGACCTAAATGATGCTAAGGCATATACGAGGTACGGACAGGGTGCGGATCTCTTTGGTGGTTTTTTCGATACAACAACCGATGTCGGTGAACAAATCATCCCCATGGCAGATTATTGGACACTGAGAGCTGCCCAACTGGATACGGAGACAGCCCAAGTAGCTCTAGATACGGCTAATGATAACCTGAGTCAAGCTCAAGAAAAACTAGAAGAGGCGGTAATAGTTGCTCCATTTGCCGGTTTCATTACCATTGTAAACGTCAATGGTGGTGATGAGGTACAGAGGGGCACAGTGGCAGTGCGCCTTGTTGACCCCACCAAGTTTGAAGCCGAACTCCTGGTCAATGAGATGGATATATTTCAGCTAAAGCTGGGGGGAGATGCTACGGTGCAGATAGATGCCATGCCAACGCTCACCCTTCCGGCTAAAGTCACCTTCATCTCGCCGACGGCTACTATTAGCTCAGGTGTAGTGAATTACACAGTCAAGATCGAAATACAGTCAGTTGAAGCAGCACCGGGAGAAGGACTGGTGCCGACGACGTTACCTGAAGACATTCAGCTCAGGGAGGGGCTGTCCGTTACCGTGAGCATCATCGTGGCGCAGAGGACTGGTGTCCTGCTGGTGCCCAATACGGCAATTACGACCCAACTAGGTCAAGCCTACGTCCAAGTGCTGACACCTAGCGGCGCCGTTGAGGAGCGCGCCATACAGACGGGCGTCAGCAACTGGCAGTATACCGAGGTGACTGAGGGTTTGAGCGAAGGCGAAGAGGTAATTGTTCCGCAGGGGACTACCACCACAACGCCAACAACACAAGAACAAGGGGGGTCACCGCCAATGTTCTTTCCCCCACCCTAAGGAGGGCAACCCCAATGATCCGATTACAGGATATAGCTAAGGTCTATCCCATGGGTAAAAGAGAGCTGGCCGTGCTCAGAGGGGTAAATCTCAACATTGAAAAGGGCGAACTGGTGGCGATTATGGGTCCCTCCGGCTCGGGCAAGACAACCCTGCTTAACCTGATTGGTTGCCTGGATCAACCGACATCCGGTAGCTACTATTTGGGGGGTAAAGAAGTCAGCCGGCTCAGCAGCGACGAGTTAGCCCAAATCAGGGCGCAGAAGATTGGTTTTGTCTTTCAGACTTTTAACCTGCTGCCACGGCTCTCGGCACTGGCAAATGTGGAGCTTGGTATGAGATATGCTGGCGGAAGCGACCCAAAACGGGCTCTCAAGGCACTGGATAAGGTCGGACTCTCCAACCGAGCTAATCACCGTCCTACCGAGCTTTCCGGTGGGGAGCAGCAAAGAGTAGCCATAGCCCGGGCTCTGGTAAAAAGGCCTCCCCTGATTCTGGCCGACGAGCCTACCGGTAACCTAGACAGCCGCTCCGGCGAGGAGATAATCTCCATCCTCACCTCTCTACATGCCGAGCGGGGCATTACGCTGGTCATGATAACTCATGACGCCGGCATTGCTCACCACTGCCAGCGAATCATACACCTCAAGGATGGGCAGGTGGTGTCAGAGGAGACCGTATGAAAAAGTGGCTTCTGAAAAAGTGGCTAGAGCCTTTAGAGACTGCTTTGATTAGCGTTGCCACCCGTAAGGGTGTGAAGAGGTGGTCTGAACCCTTATCAACCGCCTGGGTTGGTGTGGTTACTCATAAACTCCGTAGCTCCCTGACCATGCTTGGGATTGTCATTGGCGTAGCCGCTGTGATTAGCCTGATGTCCGTTGGGCGGGGTGCTGAGGCACAGATTATTTCCAATATTGAACAAATGGGTTCAGACCTGATAACCATCCGTCCTGGCTCGTTCACCTTTGGCGGTGTCAGGGGTGGCGTCTCGGAAACACTAACCATAGAGGATGCAGAGACAATATCAGAACAGGTTCCCTATGTTTCAGCCGTTGCCTCTTCTTACTCAAGCAACCTGCAGCTGGTTGTGGGGGGTGAGAATATGAGTGCTACGGTCACCGGCATAACCCCCGAATATATGCAGATAAACAACATGAAGATTGCCAGTGGCGCTTCCTTCTCGGAGCAGGACTACCAGCGCGGTGCCAAGGTAGCTGTGGTCGGTACCAATGTTGCCGAAACTCTGTTTGGCAATGCTAATCCTATAGGGCAACAGATGCGGATGGGCACTATTATCGTGCATGTCATCGGTGTTCTGGAGAGCAAGGGGACCAGGTTCAACTCCCCGGATGATGCCGTCTACATCCCGCTGGCCGCCATGCAGCAAGCGGTGGCTCAGCCGCGAACCCCCCAGGGCGGCCGCATTGTGAGCACTATATCCCTGACGGTAAGTGACCAGTCACAGACACAGAATGTCATTGATACTATCACCAGCCTGCTCCGCACCAACCACAAGCTCACCGCCTCTGCTGATAACGATTTCAATATCATGTCCACAGAGGAGATAGCCAGCACTCTCTCCGAAACGATGGGCACGATGACCCTCCTTCTGGGTGCTATTGCCGCCATTTCACTGCTGGTAGGAGGCATCGGTGTGATGAACATCATGCTGGTCTCAGTGCTGGAGAGAACCAGAGAGATAGGCATCCGCAAGGCACTCGGCGCCAGGGAGCGGGACATATGGCTTCAGTTCCTTATTGAGGCAGCCTTCCTGACCTTCGCCGGGGGTATTATCGGGGTTGTCCTGGGCTGGGTAATTGCATATTTGGTCTCCAGCATGGGGTTAATGACGACTGTAGTTACTGCTGATATAGTTATCCTTGCCGTCTCAGTATCGATTTGCATTGGTCTGTTCTTTGGTTTTTATCCGGCGTGGAATGCTTCCCGACTGAATCCAATTGAAGCACTAAGAGCTGAGTGATGGGCGTTCAGAAAAGGATATCCGTTTACAACGGTTTCTTAAATGTCATGTTGACAACTTTACCAAAAGCACAGACGCTCTAGGTAGGCTGGAGTGAGGGCTTGATTCCCATCAGAACACGCCAAAAAACGTAAGTGCCCACCATATGAGTGCAAGAACTAGTACTCCCAACAGGACGTAAATTAGTGTTCTCATCTTTTCTTTCTCCCTCTGGCTTTCATTCGCCCACCTGGGTTAGAATCCCAAATTTGTCACCCATTATACACCATAGTCGGCCTTAATGGAATACCCCTTTTAGCCCAATATTGGCCGGCAGAGCCTCCGTTAGCTTCACCGGCAATAGCCTGTTGGCTAAATCCTCACTACTCTTAGTATAAACCCTTATATAGTTATCGGTGAGCCCGGCCCAGACACCACCGCTCTGCTTCTCCCACAGTACAGTCATCGTCTTACCCAGGAACCTCTGCCTGAAATTATGAGCGCTCTCTTCGGCTAGAGCCAGCATCCTTCGGCTTCTTTCCCGCTTGACCCCATCCCCCACCCCGTCTGGCATCAGTGCTGCCTGAGTCCCCTGACGCGGCGAGTAAGGGAAGACGTGAATCCGGGAAAAACCTATCTGACGGCAAAGTTTATAGCTCTCTTCGAATTCTGCTTCGGTCTCACCGGGGAAGCCAACGATAATATCGGTGGTGATAGCCACCCCCGGCACCACATCCCTGATTAAGGCTACCGCCCGTTGGTAGCCGCCAACAGTATAGCCCCGCTTCATGCGGCGGAGCACCCCATCACTGCCGCTCTGCAGCGAGAGGTGAAAATGGCGGCATAGCCTTTTGTCATGCCAAAGCTCGATAAGCTCGGGGGATATCTCCCCGGGCTGGAGGGAGGAAAGCCTCAACCTCTCAACATCGGTCTCGGCTAGTATGCGCTCCAGCAGCCCCTGTAAACCAATCCCCTGATAGCGATATAAGCCAATCTTGACCCCGGTTAGCACCACCTCCTTATAGCCATCAGCCACCCTCTGCCTGACCTCGCCAATAACCCGGTCAATGGGAATGCTTTTCTCCCCGCCCCGCACCAGAGGGACGATGCAATAAGAACAGGAGCTATTACAGCCATCGTGAACCTTAACCAGGGCGCGGGTGCGGAAATCGGCTATAGCTGAACCTGCCTGACTATAGCTGGGACGGCTGAGACGCCCCGACTTCTCCAGCCGCCCCATCAGGTTTGATTTTTCACTGTTGCCCAGGACAAGGTCAACCCCTTCAATCTGGGCCAGCTCATGGCGGGCTCGCTCGGCATAACAGCCGATAGCCACCACCACCCCGCCGGGGTTGCGGCGATGAGCCAGCCTCAGCCGCTGGCGGCATTTGCGATCGGCAACATGGGTAACGGTGCAGGTATTTAATATGTAGACGTCAGCCTCATCATCGGCAGATACCAGCCTGTACCCCGCCTGAGCAAACTGCCGGGCTAAGAGCTGGGTCTCAGCCTGATTGAGCTTACAGCCAACTGTATCTAAGGCGACCCTCGGGATTTTTAGGCTTCCAGCCATAGCGCACCCACCTAAGTATTATATTTTTAATATTCCCCGGCGGTCAAACGAGAGCCTCCTTGCACGCCAGCCAAAATTGTGGTAGAAATATCTAGCTAAACTTTACCCTCGTTAATGTTATGTCAAGCACAAACAATAGAGTAGCGGTCACTGGCATCGGTGCCCTATCCCCTCTTGGTCTGGACACTAGCACCATGTGGCAGGGTCTTATCAGCGGCAAGTCCGGCATTGACCGCATCACCCTCTTTGACGCCAGCTCATTTGAGACCAAGATTGCCGGCGAGGTAAAGGGCTTTGAGCCCGCCAATTACATGAACCCAAAGGACGTCCGCCGCAACGACCGCTTTTCCCAGATGGCGGTAGCCGCCAGCCTTGAGGCTTTGAAGCAGGCGGGGCTGAAAATCGACGACACCAATAAAGGCGATATCGGCGTCATAATCGGCAGCGGCATCGGCGGACTAACCACCCTCTTTGAGCAAACCAGGGTCTTGCTGGAGAGGGGGCCCGACAGGGTAAGCCCCTTCCTTATCCCGATGATGATGCCCAACATAGCCTCCGCCCAGACATCCATCGTGCTGGGAGCGAAAGGTCCTAACCTGTGCACGACGTCAGCCTGCTCCAGCGGCTCCGATGCCATAGGGGTTGCCTACGAGACGATAAGGCGTGGTGACGCTAAGGTCATGATAACCGGCGGCAGCGAGGCGATAATCAACCCGGTAGGTGTCAGCGCCTTCAATGCCCTGAAGGCGATATCAACCAGAAACAATGAGCCGCAGCTGGCCTCCCGCCCCTTTGATGCCGAGCGTGACGGCTTTGTCATCGGTGAGGGGGCGGGCATTCTTATTCTGGAAGACCTCTCCTCTGCCCGAAAGCGGGGGGCTGAGATACTGGCTGAGCTTATCGCCTATGGAGCCACCGGCGATGCCTACCATATCACGGCGCCGATTGAGAGCGGGGAGGGGGCGGCTGAGGCAATGCAGATAGCGCTGGATAAAGCCGGACTCAAGCCCGATGAAATCGACTATATTAACGCCCATGGCACATCCACACAGTTAAATGACAAGATGGAGACGAAGGCGATAAAGACTGCCTTCGGCGCCCAAGCCTACAAAATCCCGATAAGCTCCACCAAGTCAATGATAGGGCATCTCGTGGGGAGCGCCGGGGCGGTTGAGGCGGCAATATGCATTATGGCTGTCAGGAACGGAATCATCCCGCCAACGATAAACCTCACCCACCCCGACCCCGAGTGCGATTTAGACTATGTGCCCAATACCGCTCGCCAGGCCAAGGTCGCCACCGCCATGTCTAACTCCTTCGGCTTTGGAGGTCATAACTCGGTCCTGATATTCCGGGAGTACTCTGAGGAGTAAGATTGAAGCACTACCGTTGGAACCTGCTGCCGCCTGCTCCAGACAGTCATCTGGGCAGTAGTTCAGGTTTCCCCCCGTTATTGGCCCAACTCCTCTATAACCGTGGTGTCAGAGAGCCGTCCCAGCTAGAGCCATTCCTTAACGCCGATAAGCGCCTTGCCGGCGACCCCTCCCTCCTCCCCGACATGAGCCTGGCAGTAGGCAGAGTCTACCGGGCACTACTCTCCGGGGAAAACATCGCCATCTACGGCGACTTTGACGCCGATGGCATTACCGGGACCGCCCTGCTGGTCAAAGGGCTGGCGTCCCTCGGCGGTAAGGTCATCCCCTATATACCACACCGGCAGACCGAGGGCTACGGGCTTAGAACCGCCGCCCTGGAAAATCTCCGCAACAAGGGCATCAGCCTGGTTATCAGCGTTGACTGCGGAATTACCGCTCTGGCTGAGGTGAAGCGGGCAAAAAGGCTGGGGCTGGATATAGTTATAACCGACCACCACACCCCCCTTTCCGAAATCCCGTCCGCCGTCGCCACCGTTAATCCCAAGCGAACCGACTCAAGCTACCCATTTCTGGAGCTGACTGGCGCCGGGGTAGCCGTCAAGCTGCTTCAGGCCCTATTTGAAAGCCTCGGGAAACAGGGGCAGGCGGATGAAATGCTGGACCTGGTTGCCCTGGGGACAGTAGCCGATATGGCACCGCTATCCGGGGAGAACCGGTACTGGGTCAAGCAGGGGTTGAAGCTGATGAATACCAACCCCCGCCTTGGAATCAGGGAGATTATAACCCAGGCCGGGCTGAGCATCGGCAGCCTTGATGCCGAGAGCATCTCATGGGTTATTGCCCCCAGGCTGAATGCCGCCGGCAGGCTGGCTCACGCCATGACCAGCTATAAACTACTGATGACGGACTCCCCGGTGGAGGCAAAGGAGCTGGCGACATGGCTGGAGAAGAAGAACGGGGAGCGCCAGAGGCTGACGAGCAAGGCTCTGAATAAGGCCAGAGCGCAGGTAGCGGCTGAGGGAATATCGCCCCTCTTGATTGCCAGCGACAGGGACTATCCGGTTGGAATCGCCGGGCTGGTAGCGGGCAGGCTAGCCGAGGAATTCTACCGCCCCTCTATCGTTGTTAGAACCGGAGAGGTGGTAAGCAGCGGAAGCTGCCGCAGCATCCCCGAGTTCAATATCATCCTCGCCCTGAACCAGTGTAGCCAATTACTATCCCAGTTCGGCGGTCACTCACAGGCAGCCGGTTTTATCCTGCCGACCAAGAACCTGCCCCGTCTCAAGCAGCACCTCTGCGAGCTGGCAACCACTCATCTTGCCGAGGTTGACCTCCATCCGCAGCTGGATATTGATGCCGAAGCCAAATTCCCTGAACTCAGCGGTAATACCTTCAACCTCATTCAACAGCTTGCCCCATTCGGGAGAGGTAACCCGGCACCCGTCTTCCTCAGCCGAAGGGTGGAGATAGTTGACTGCCGAACTATGGGTGGTAATGGAGAACACCTGCGGCTGAAGCTGAGGCAGGGTGGCATTATGTGGAACGGGGTCGGCTTCAGGATGGGTAGTTATCGGGCTGAGATATCTAACAACCTTGACATCGTATATAATATGGAAATAGACCGCTGGCAGGGGGAGGAGAGGCTGAGGCTTAATATCTTGGATTTCGCCCCCGCTAGGTAGTTTTGGCCCTCACCCACCGCGTCCTTAAAGCCAGTATAGGCACTGCGATAGCTAACACGATTATGCCTATTACCTGAGCCTGATGTAAGCCCAAGATGAAGGGTGTCCCCTCCCGCAGGAAGCTAATGCCAATCCGCCACAACGAATATAGACTAATATAGACGAGAAATAGAGAGCCCTCGGGCTTAAGCCGCCCCCTCAAACTGAAGACGACCCCAAAAATTATAAGTAGATATATAATCTCGTAAAACGGGACGGGGTGGACGGCCACGCCGAGGGGGGCATAGCTCTCAGGGTTAGTATAGACTACAGACCAGGGTAGCCAAGCTGGTGCTTCTATGCCATAGCAGCAGCCATTTATAGTGCAGCCCACCCTCCCCACCGCCTGAGCCAGTAAAACACCCGGCGCCACCAAATCGGCAAAGTAGCCAAAGCGGAAACTGCTGAACTTACTATAAATCCAGATACCCAGGATAGCGCCGAGAATAGCACCGTAGATGGTTAGCCCACTGCCGCTAATTATCTGACCTGGATACTGGCTGTAATAACCCCACATATCAATAACATGTAATAGCTTTGATATTATTATTCCGGAGGGAATGGCAATCAGAGAAGCGGTGAAAATAGTATCATAGGAAAGTTTAGCCCCCCGCCTTATCTCCCACATCACCCACAGCACTACCACCACCACCGCCAGGGCAACCATAATGCCGTACCACCTAACATTCAAGAAGGCTACCGGGTCTATACTTATGGTAATCAATACCTACCTCCAAAATCAGGAAAATAGCGCCTCAACGAAGCTCTCAGCATTAAAAGCAGCCATATCCTCCAGTCCATCGCCAGTGCCGATGAACTGGATTGGTATTTTCAGCTCATCACAGATAGCCAGCACGATGCCCCCTTTAGCCGTACCATCCAGCTTAGCCAGGAAAACGCCGGTTATCCCCACTGCCTCAGTGAAATACCTTGCCTGGGTCAAGCCGTTCTGGCCAGTGGTGGCATCAAGCACCAGAATTACCTCATGGGGGGCGGTGGCATCAGCCTTAGCCGCCACCCGCTTAATCTTTTTCAGCTCCTCCATCAGGTTAAACTTGGTATGCAGCCTGCCGGCAGTATCAACGATTACCTCCTGGGCATTTCGGCTGCGTGCCGCCTCCAGGGCGTCAAAGACCACCGCCCCGGCATCAGCCCCAAGCTGATGGGCAATAACCTCAACACCAATCTCCGCCCCCAGCTTCTTAAGCTGGTCAATAGCTGCCACCCTGAAGGTATCAGCCGCCGCCAGTATAATCTGCCTTCCCTCTTTTTTAGCCTTATAGGCAAGCTTGGCGATAGAGGTGGTCTTACCGCTGCCGTTAACACCTACCGCCAGGATAACCCTGGGCACTGACGCCGAACCTGCCGCCGGAGCCTCAATCTTCAGCATTTTTATCATCTCCGCCTTAAGGGCATCGCGCACCGACGAGCCGTCTAGCTTCTCTCTGGCAGCCCCCTGCCTCACTTTCTCAATAAGCTTCTCCGCAGTGCTGACGCCAACATCAGCCGAGATAAGAAGCTCCTCAAGCTCAGCCCAGACCGCCTCATCCACGGTGGTGCGGTCAAAGAGACGCGCCACCCGGCTAAACC
>CAYWCO010000002.1:0-39085 GCA_964456815.1 uncultured Dehalococcoidales bacterium
GCGCTTTGCCCCCCACCCCACAATACTTGAGCCGCGACCCGGGCTATCTATAATAAGAATTGACCCCGCTCCTGGGTTTGACTCTTTCACCAGTGAGGTGCACCGAGTAATTGAGGAACGTGGTAGGAGGGTCTGCTACATCTTTGATAACCTTTCCACCCTGGTTGAAGAGTGGGCTACGGATGAGTCGCTGGCCAACTTCTTTCAGGTGACCTGCCCCTACCTTTTTGAGGTTGACGCCGTCGCCTACTTCGCTCTCAGGCGTGGACAGCATGGGCACAAGACCATAGCCCGCATACGTAATACTACCCAGATACTGATAGATGTTTACCATGTCGGCGACAATAGTTACATCCAGCCATTAAAGGTGGAGGGGCGCTACTCCCCACGGATGTTTTTGCCCCATCTAATCACGGCTAATGGCTGGGAGCCTATCTCTCGCAGTGGCGAGGCGGCCAGGATACTGACAACCGCCGTTAAACGGCCGCTTAGTGTCAGCTCTGAATCTATCGCTCCCTGGGATACCGTCTATAGAAAGCTGCTGCAAAAGCGGGAACTGCACGGTGGTGTGCCGAGGACAACCCCTGAAACTACGGTGCTAAAGGAAGCACTATCAAGAATGATGATTGGTAATCATCAGAAGTTAATTCGGCTATCTGACCGTTACCTGAGCCTGGATGAGCTGCTCCGGGTAAGAGACCGCCTCATTGGTTCAGGGCGAATCGGCGGCAAGGCAGCCGGCATGCTGCTGGCAAGAAGCGTTTTGCTTTCCGCTGGTCGCCAGGACGGCTTTTCCCAGGTTTTGGAGGAGCATGACTCGTTCTATATAGGCTCAGACGTGTTCTTTACCTTCCTGGTGGATAACGGTCTCTTCCAGCTCAGGCTGGAGCTATCAAAAAAAGGCAAGCTCTCGCGGGATGAGTTCGCCAAATTGGAACAGAGGTTTCTCAAGGGCAAGTTCCCCGAAGAAACGATGGAGCAGTTCCGCGGCATGATTGATTACTACGGACAGGCGCCCATAATTGTCCGCTCATCCAGCCTCCTTGAGGACGGCTTCACCGATGCCTTTGCCGGGAAGTACCGCAGCGAGTTCTGCGCCAATCAGGGTAGCCCTGAGGAGCGTCTGGAGGCCTTCTTAAGAGCCATCAAGCTGGTTTATGCCAGCGCCCTGAACCCTGATGCCCTTGCCTATCGCCACCGGCGCGGCCTCGGCGAAGGCGACGAGCAGATGGCAATTCTGGTGCAACGTGTCTCCGGCATGCCCTACCAGCAATACTTCTTCCCCAGCCTGGCCGGGGTAGCTTTTTCACGGAACCTCTATGCCTGGACAGACCGCATCGACCCCAAAAAGGGGATGATACGGCTGGTGTTCGGTTTGGGAACTCGGGCTGTTAACCGCGTAAGCGGCGATTACCCCAGGATGATTGCCGTCAGCCACCCCAATATAAGGCCGGAGATTGGTCTGGAGGTGGCCAAGTATTCCCAGCGGATGGCAGACGTCCTTAATCTAAAAGAAAATACCTTTGAGACTAAGCCTTTCGCCGAGATAATCAAAGGGGGTAAATACCCCACCCTGAACCTGCTGGCATCTGAGGTAGCCGATGGCTACCTGCGTGACTGGTTTAAGACCTCAGCCGGTGGTTCGGAGAAGAACCTGGTCCTGACCTTTAACAATCTGATAAAGCGAACCGAGCTGGTCAGCATAATCGGGGAGATGCTAATAAAGCTGGAGGAGGCGTGGGGGCAGCCGATAGATATTGAATTTACCGCCTACGTGGACGGTGAGGGTAAGGTAAGGGTTAACCTGCTGCAATGCCGCTCGCTGCGCGTACCAACACTGGCTGGCACCGGGGTCAGCCTGCCCCAAAAACTACCCAAAGAGGATGTGCTTTTCCGCTCTAACCGGGCGATAAATGCCGGCATGGTCGGCGATATTGGCTACATCATCTATATAGACCCCGGAAGATACGCCGAAGCCGCCACGGTAGATGTTAAGAAGTCTATGGGGCGGGTGGTCGGTAAGCTGAACAGCCACCTGCGCCAGAAGAAGGGTAGGGTCATGGTAATGGGGCCGGGCCGCTGGGGCAGCAACAACATTGAGCTTGGTGTAAATGTGGGCTATGCCGACATTGACGGCACCGCCGTTCTGGTAGAGATTGCCCGCGAGGAAGCCGGCCATACCCCGGAGGTCTCTTACGGGACCCACTTCTTCCAGGACCTGGTAGAGTCCGACATACTTTATCTTCCCGTTTATCCCGATGACGATGCCGCTGATTTTAACACCGGCTTCCTTTCCCGTTCACCCAACATACTAAAAGACTTACTGCCCGAACTAGGCGATTTTGAGGACATTGTACGTGTGATTGACGTGCCAAGGGCAACGGGCGGCGCTTACGCCAGGGTTATTGCTGACCCGCAAACTCGCCATGCCGTCTGCTTCTTTGATAGAAGCGGAAGGCAGGGGAATATTACTAGAAAGACCAGGAGGAAGAAAAGATGAATTTACGAAGACCTAATGCCAGTGATGCCACCAGAACCACCAACCGTTCCAAAAGCGTGGTGCCGATGAGTGGTCTATGCACCCGGTGTGTTGACGGCTGCACCGGGAACTGCGAGGTTTTTAAGGCAACCTTTCGCGGTCGGGAGCTAATCTACCCCGGACCCTTTGGAGACATCACTGCGGGGGGAGACAAGGACTATCCTGTTGACTACTCACACCTCAACATCCAGGGATATGCCCTTGGAGCCAGGGGACTACCCGAGGGTGTCATCGGCGACCCGGATACGGCTGTCTTCCCGGCGGTAAGTACCGAGACTGAGTACGGCTGGGATAAAAAAGTCAGGATGAAGCTGCCCATATTCACCGGGGCGCTGGGTTCCACCGAGATTGCCCGCAAGAACTGGGAGCATTTTGCTGTCGGCGCTGCCCTCAGCGGGATAACCCTCGTCTGCGGCGAAAATGTTTGCGGCATTGACCCCCAGCTTAAACTTAATAAATACGGAAAGATTGCTTCGGCGCCTGACCTGGACCGTCGGATTGAAATCTACCGTCGCTACCACAGTGGTTACGGCGAAATCCTGGTGCAGATGAACGTTGAGGATACCAGACTGGGCGTTGCCGAGTACGTAAGCCGGAAGCACGGGCTGGATACCATTGAGTTGAAGTGGGGGCAGGGCGCCAAGTGCATTGGCGGGGAGATAAAGGTTGACAGCCTGGAGCGTGCCCTGGAGCTGCAGAGGCGCGGCTATATCGTCACCCCCGACCCCTCGCACCCCTTGAGCCAGGCAAGCTTTAAGGACGGCTCGCTGAAGGAATTTGAGCGCCACAGCCGCCTCGGCTTTATTGATGAAGAGGGCTTCTACGCCGAGGTCGAGCGTTTGCGGAAGCTGGGCTTCAAGCGCATCACCCTGAAGACGGGCGCCTACAGCCTGCGCGAGTTAGCCATGGCTATCAAGTGGGGCTCAAAAGCCGAGATTGACCTGCTTACCATAGACGGCGCCGGTGGCGGCACCGGTATGAGCCCCTGGCGCATGATGGAGGAATGGGGTATACCCACTATCTATCTGCATTCTGCAGCCTATGAGTTCTGCCAGAGGTTAGCCAGAAAGGGCGAGCGAGTACCCGATATCGCCTTTGGCGGCGGCTTCAGCAGCGAGGACGGCGTTTTCAAGGCGCTGGCTCTGGGGGCACCCTTCACCAAGGCGGTGTGCATGGGACGGGCGCTGATGATACCGGGCATGGTAGGCAAAAACATTGCACGGTGGCTTGAAGAGGGCAAGTTACCCCATACCGTCAGCCAGTTCGGCTCAACCCCGGAGGAGATATTTGTCTGCTATGAAGAGGTTAAAGACCTGGTCGGTGCTGACGAAATGAAGAATATCCCGCTCGGTGCGCTGGGAATATACAGCTACAGTGAAAAGATAAGGGTAGGGCTACAGCAGCTAATGGCTGGCGCCAGGTGCTTCAGCGTACCGGCAATCAGCCGTGATGAGCTGATGTCACTAACCGAGGAATGCGCCAAGGTAACCGGCATCCCTTATCTGATGAACGCTTACCGAAAGGAGGCAATTGATATTCTTGAGGGGCGTCACAACGGGCTTGGTGAGGATTACGCCCTCAGTTCGCTGGTTGGCCATGTGGGCACTTCCCGCAGATTCAGGACCTACGAGTAATTGTCGCCTATTTTGACATACCGGTAATAACGCGATATGATATGGCAAATGGCGTCCATAATCCGTTTATACTGCGATGGGATTTGAAACTCAAGACGTTGAAAGAAAGATTATCTCTATCCTGAAGGTTCTCAGCGATTCTGAGAAGCCCCTGGGTTCCAGGGTGATTGCCCGCCGCTTGAAGGACAGCGGAATTGAGCTGGGCGAGAGGGCGGTGAGATACCACCTCAAGCTCATGGACGAGCGTGGACTGACGCAGCTTGTCGGGCGGCGGGATGGCCGAGCCCTTACCGATCAAGGTATTGAAGAGATAGAGTATGCCCTGGTGAAGGACAAGGTTGGTTTTGCTATCTCCAGGATTGAGTTACTCGCCTTTCGTACTGATTTTGATCTGGACAAGCGCACCGGTTCTATTCCAATAAATGTTTCCTTTTTCCCGAAGGCGAGGTTTAGCCAGGCACTTCAGATAATGAAGCCAGCCTTCAAGGCCGGGCTTGGCGTCAGTGAGCTGGTGGCGGTGGCGCAGGCAGGCGAAATGCTGGGGGAGATAGCGATACCCCAGGGTAAGGTGGGGTTAGCTACGGTCTGCAGTGTTGTCATAAACGGTATCTTGCTCAAGCTCGGCGTGCCCATGGACTCTAAGTTCTCGGGCATTCTTCAGATTAGAAATTCAAAGCCTCTTCGCTTTGTTGAGCTTATTCACTATGCCGGGTGTTCTCTTGACCCCTCGGATGTGTTCATCAGGGCTGGGATGACCTCGGTATCTAAGGTGGTGAGGGAAGGTGGGGGGAATATACTGGCTACCTATCGGGAGATACCGGCACAATGCCAGCCGATAATGGAGAAGACGATATCTAGACTGAAAGAGGCTGGTATAGGCGGAGTACTGGTTATGGGGGGTATCAGCGAGCCGGTGTGCGAGATAGCGGTAGAACTTAATCGAATCGGGATAATCCTTGTCAACGGGCTGAATCCCGTGGCTGCGGCTGTGGAAGCCGGCGTGGAAGTTGAAAATTATGGCATGAGCACGGTCATGGAGTACCAGAATTTGATTAATTTTCAGGAGCTTATAAATTGAAAACAGTAAGTATCATACCCTGCCTCGATGTAAAAGAGGGGAGGGTGGTAAAGGGAATAAAATTTGTAAACCTGAGGGACGCCCGCGACCCGGCAGAAGCCGCGGCCGCTTACTGCCGAGAGGGCGCCGATGAGCTTGTCTTCCTTGATATATTTGCCACCGTAGAGAATAGAGGGACAAGGCTGGAGTGGGTCAAAAAGGTCTGTGATGTGGTCACGGTTCCCTTCACCGTAGGCGGTGGCATAGGTAGCATCAAGGATATGAAGGCACTATTTGATTTGGGCGTGGACAAGGTCTCGATAAACACGGCGGCGGTTAGAAACCCGGAGCTGATTAGAGAAGCAGCCGGAGAGTTCGGCGGGGAGAGGCTGGTAGTTGCCATTGACGGCAGGAAGAACCCGGCAGATAGCCGCCTTCCCCACCTTGAGGTTGTGGTCAAGAGCGGTGAGGAGTCAACGGGCATGGATATTGTTGACTGGGCTAAGCGGGTGGAGGAGTTAGGTGCCGGCGCCATTCTGCTCACCAGCAAGGATGCCGATGGGACCAAGGACGGCTACGACCTGGAGATGACAAAGGCGGTCGCCGAGGCCGTATCCCTGCCGGTCACCGCCTCTGGCGGTGCCGGCAAACTGGAGCACCTTTACCAGGCGGTGGCTATAGGTAAGGCATCAGCGGTATTAGCCGCTTCCATATTTCACTTCAAGGAGATAACAATAGCCGAGGCTAAGAAGTACCTCAAGGAGAGGGGAATAGCGGTTAGGGACTGACTATGGTATTACCCATCTCGCTATCAGGTGAGAGTTGACTCTAGAGGGAGAAAATAAATTGGAAAAGATTAATCCATTTGAGGTGGTAAAGCAACAGGTAGACAGGTGCGCCGAAATTCTGGACCTATCACCCGAAATAACCATAATGCTTAAAACCCCCATGCGAGAACTCCACGTATCACTGCCAGTACGGATGGACGACGGCTCTCTCAGGGTATTCCAGGCGTTTAGGGTTCAGCACAATGATGCCCGGGGCATAACCAAGGGAGGCATTAGATTCCATGCTGATGAAACAATTGATACCGTTCGGGCACTGGCGGCATGGATGACGTGGAAGTGCGCCCTGCTTGACTTACCCCTGGGAGGAGCCAAAGGCGGCGTTGTTTGCAATCCCAAGGAGATGTCTGCCGGTGAGTTGGAACGTCTGAGCCGGGCATATGTGCGGGCCGTATTCCAGTTCATTGGGCCTGATAAAGATGTGCCTGCCCCCGACGTTTATACCACTCCGCAAATTATGGCCTGGATGATGGACGAGTATTCGGCAATTGCGGGCAAGCCGCAATTTGGTGTTATCACGGGCAAGCCACTGCCCATTGGCGGTTCTCCGGGACGGAATGATGCTACGGCTCGTGGTGGGATGTATACTATCCGTGAAGCCGCCAAGGCGCTTGGCATTGACCTAGGCAAAGCCACCGTCGCCGTGCAGGGTTATGGAAATGCCGGATATTATGCGGCCCGGTTATGCGGCGAGCTTTTTGGCTCTAAGATATTAGCCGTGTGTGACAGCAAGGGCGGGGTATTCTGCAAAACCGGGGTTGACCCGGAGGCGGCTTATGCCTGTAAGACCCAGACTGCCTCGGTGTGCAATCTGCCAGACATGGAACGCATCTCCGCGGAGGAACTCCTGGAAATGGACGTGGATATACTTATACCAGCCGCCATAGAAAACGTAATAACCGAAAAGAATGCCCCGAATATCAAAGCCAAGATTGTTGCCGAGCTGGCTAACGGTCCAACGACGCCAGAAGCCGATGATATTCTATATAAAAATGGGGTTCACGTCATCCCTGACTTTCTGTGCAACGCCGGTGGCGTGACGGTTTCTTACTTTGAGATGGTCCAGGACTCTTACATGTACTTCTGGGATGAAGCCGATGTTCGCCAGCGCCTGGATAAGAAGATGACCGCAGCCTATCAGGCTGTTTTGGATACAAGCCGAGAATACAAGGTAAATATGCGACAGGCAGCCTACGTAAGGGCTATCGAACGTGTGGTAGAAGCAATGAGACTTCGTGGCTGGGTCTAGCCCATCTTTTTATCCGAAGTGGGCGGTAGAGGACTTGAACCTCTGACCCCCTGCGTGTAAAGCACTCTTGTTAAAAGGCGGAGGCCGCTTGCCTCCTTTCTGAGAGTCTATTATACCTCCCCGCGTTGCAGCAGTCAATCCCCCCTTGCATTTTGGGTTTGGCTTACAAGCAAACAATCCGCTAAATCGTACAATACCCCCTGCCGTAATTCTGGGGGGAGCCTCAGCCTGAACGACGTTGTGTGGCTTGACAATGAGAGCCCTTTTATTGTAAACTTTGTTTGTCTTAGCCTAGGTTATTAGATGGTTGTTTAAGACACCTCAGATTTACCCGCGTATTGGGTGACCCTAGCTTTTGCTAGTGTATGGAAGTGGAGTGTCTGTCTAACCAGCCTTCAGGATAAGTTGCCCCAAATTCTTGATTGTAGGATTGCTTTTGCTTTCAGCTACTTGACCCACCTCAGCACGGTGGGCGGAAACAGAGGAATAAAAATACTAAAATGGTATCTATCTACTTTGTGGGAACACACAAACCTATAATGTGCGGGATAGCCGACTACACGAGCTTTGTTGCTCGTGAGATTCCTGCTGGAAGGTGGGGCGTCATATCTTTTGATGTCGAGAGGTATGGCGCGCCACTAATAATTGATGACGAGGTAGTGACAGGTGGGGTTTGGTACGGCATTCCCGGTCGCCATGAGTTCTCTGCCCCGGTGATTCTGCAGGGGCTTAAAGAACTTGGCGCCAAAAATGAAGACGCCGTCTTGTGGTTTCAGCATGAGAATGGCATCTGGCCTAGTAGCATACGGTTCACTGCTATGCTCAAGAACCTGAATATACCGAAGGTGGTGACTTTTCACACCCTTCATTTCCAAAGCTCCGAAACTCTGACCGGCCTACGCAGGGATCAATATGACCTATTGAAAGTCTTGCTGCCTTACGTCGAGGCTATCACCGTTTTCAGCAGCGGCGTTTACCATGCCGTCACTTCGGCATTCCCTGAACACCGCGACAAGGTCTATGTCATGAAGCATGGCATAAATCCGTATCCAGAGATAAGTCACCTCAGTCGTAAGGAGGCTAAAGAGAAACTCAATGACTTCCTGCTCCATGAATCAGGTCTTGACCGGAAAACAAAGGAAGCCCTGGGCAAGCGGCGGATATTTCTTGATTCAGACACTGTGGTGGTAGGCCAGACTGGATTCCTGGAACCAGCGAAGAACTCTGAATTGCTTTATTCTGCCAGAGATAGTTTACAGAAGGCTATCCCTCGGCGGAGAATCGTAGCGGTACGCATTGGTGTCTCAAGAAACGAAGTGCAGAGAATTTACACTGAAAAGCTGCGAAGATGGCAGAATGGGAAGAATAAATTTCTCCTCGAGGTTCGGCTGCCTCAGGATATACTTCCTCTGACACAGCGGGCTTTCGATGTCAACTTCTACTGGCCTCACGAGTGCACTCAAAGTGGTCTTCTATCACACGCTCTGGGTGTCGGTGCCATAGTAGCTTGCCGCGATTTGGAGGGTGTTGGCGAGGCAGTGAAAGAGGCTGGCGGGATTGTGGATACAGACCTAAAGCATTTGCTGTTTAAGATAACAAACCTCATACTCAACCCGGGTCTTGGAGAAGGGATAGAACAAAGAGCGCTAAGCTATGCTGTAGAGTTCTCCTGGAAAAACCAAGCTCGGAGACATTATGAGTTGGCTGAGCGTATCTTATCCCCAACGCCTAGACGGTCATCGCCACATTCACCTCCACCGGTGCAGTCTATTGGCACCATGGCTACTTCAGCAACTGCGAAGTCCATTTAATCATTCCAACTCAGGTGTATACTCTTGATACCGCTTCTCTTCATGCTCATACTATAAATCCCTGTTCAAAGGCATAATACAACTCGTTTTATGGCGGTAACACTAAAGAATTGTCTGGGGAGTTCTCGCTAGGTCAACATAATGCTAAACTAGGGAGACAAGATTGGCGGATTGCAAAAATATTGTAGTTATGCGAAAATTCCTAGAGTCCTTTTTCGGTATCTATTTTGAAGGAGAATAGCGTGAAGGACGTCAATCATATTACCTCTTCAGGCTTAAGTTCTCAAACCAGCACCCCTCGGGAAAAGGTAGAAGTAGCCTCTCTCGAGAAAAGTGAGGAATGCTTCAGAGCGGCTATAGCAGAGCCACTAAGCCAGGCGGAGAAAATAGGCGAGGCTGGTATAGTGGTGGGGATTCCCTTCTATGACGAAGACGATACTATCGGGGCAGTGTTGAAAACGGTAAGAGAAGGGTTAGAGGAATTTTATCCTGACCAGAAATGCGCCATCGTAGCCGCTGGCTCCCCCGCAGGCGGGAAAGCCCTCAAGGTAGTGAATGACCTTTCTCAAAGCAGCGAGATAAGCCAGATTGCCTTCTTGCTGAATGATGAAAGGATAAATGGGAAGGGCTGGGCTTTGCGGGCAATTATGGAAGTAGCCCGAATCCTCGGTGCTGACCTGGCCATCGTGGAAGCTGATTTGAGAAGCCGGGAGAGGAATGGAGAGACTGAAGGACTCGCCCCAGATTGGATTAACCTTCTCCTTGAACCTATTAAGAGGGAGAAGGCGGATTTAGTTATCTCTCGATTTAACCGCCATTACTTTGAGTCCCCTATTTCCACTCATGTGCTTTATCCACTGCTCACCGCGATCTATGGTTGTCCCATTCATGACCTGGTAGGGGGACAATGGGGGATTTCTCACCGCTTGCTTCGAACCTATCTGAAAACCCCGTGGAGTACCGATATTGGAGGCTATGGTATAGATAGCTGGCTGGCTACCATAGCCATTACCAATGAAGCCCTAGTTTGTGAAGCCAACCTGGGAATAAAGGTTCACTGGCCAACGGCGGGGAAGGCAGAGCTTGTGCTGCGCAAGCTAGTCAGAGTGCTGTTCGAGCGAATCGTGACTGATAAAAGATGGTGGCGAGAAACAGAGGAGATTGGCGAGCCACCTTCATTAAAGCCTCTGGCTACCTTCGGGGTCAGGAAGGCACATCAACCCGATGAGGTGCAGATAATTCCTCAGCAACTGATAGCTAGATATAAACGAGGGTTCAACGAATTCCATTCCCTTTACCAGAGGATTCTCCCGCAGGAAGTCTACCGACAACTGGAGGAGCTGGCTGGGACCGAGACTAAACGGTTTGTCTTCCCGGCTCAGTTGTGGGCACAAATTGTCTATCACCTTCTGCTGGATTTTGCTTTTCGACGGGAATTTGCCAAGGACGACCTGCTGAATTCCTTTATCCCTCTTTATGAGGGGTGCGTGGGCAGCTTTGCCCTGGGAATAAAAGCCCTGAAAAATAGGATAAAACGCTCCCTCCCCCAGGAAGCAGAACGTCTGGTATCTTTGGAAGCCCAGGGGCAAATAGAGGCGCTGTCGAATGAATTTCTCCGCCAGAAATCAGACTTCCTGGCAACGTGGGAAATGAGGGAGGAAGCCTTCAAGCCGCCGGTGCCTAAAGTGACCTACCGTGAGTTCATTCCCGGGGTCCCCTTGGTAGTGCCCTCAGAACTCACTACCCCGAAGGGGAAGGTAGTAGCTACTGCCAATGGCACCTACGATTCCATATTTCATAGATACAAGAGAGAATTTGAACAATTTGTTTATGAAAAGCTGAAAGTCCCCCGAGATGCCAGTTCCCTGAAAATAGCGGAAGGAATAAGAAATTTCATGCATCGGCTGGAGGCAGAGATAGACAAGACTCTCTTGCCGGGAGAGCTCTCTACCGTAGAAGGAACACAGGAGGTAGCCGAGGCCATATTTCGCCACTTCCCCCGTCAGGATAGCTTTGCTTTGATTCCGGAAATGGCTTCCAGGTTTTTGCAGCAATACCCACCCTACAATCTGCTGACCAAGCTAGGCTACAGCAACCTTGAGGCACTGCTTAGTCAATATGAACCCAATGATGCTCTAGCCCTAGCTGGTTGGTCAGAAGAGCAAGAATATGTGGAGCAGATATGGGGGCTAACCAAGAAAAGTGTCCGCCCAGAACATTTTCGAACCCGCCCTGTGAAACCGCTGGTGGTCCGCCATGAAGAATTCCCCTCGCTGGTAGAGATGAAAGAAATCGGTGCTCTTAGCAAGATTACTGGGAGGGTAGTAATAAGCAACCTGCACAAGGGCATGGGCGGCGAGTTCCCCAAATTGCGCTACTTTACCCATATTGCCAAGGCTATTATCGAGATTGAGAGGTTCGGTAAGATATGGCGAAGTTTCGCCGAGGAAAGGAAAGACTTCGGGGAAAAGGTGATAAATTCACTAGAGGGTCATTGGGGGAGGGAGCCACTATCAGCCCATAATATTTTTGAAAACGGGCATCAGCGGGTGCTGGTAGAGCGGCTGGGGGAAATGGCGCAGCGAATCACCCAAGAAGCGGGCGGCGATGCCTCTCGCCTGAGCCTGGCTGAACACCTCCAAATTATGGCTGATTCTTATCACCTGGCTTTTGTCCTTCCCGATGGCACCTTCATCCCCTGCTCCGCCTGGACCTGGGCGAGTTACAGCTTTAATGGGGGAAAAGGATTGCCCCCTCCTCTTTCCCAGCATGTGGAGCGGGATTGGTCCTCACGGGAATTCCTCACCGAGTATTTCAAAGCGGGTGGAGGCAGGGAGGAAGCAATAGAGGAAAAGATTATAGACCTTATGGAGGAGGGCAGGGAATGGGAGGATTTAGCTCCGATGCTACTTGGGGAAGTAAAAGAAGCCGAGGGGGTAATGCCAGAAAAAATTGTCACCCCTGGGCAGCCGCCGGCAGGAGCCCTGAGCCGTTTTGCTGCCAATCCCATACTTGAGCCCATTAAGGAGCACCCATGGGAAGCAAAAAGCGTCTTCAATCCAGGTGTCATAAATCTAAAGGGCAGGGTTTATCTCATCTATCGGGCTTTGGGAGAGGATAACATCTCTCGCCTTGGACTGGCGGTAAGTAAAGATGGATTTAAGTTTACCGAAAGACTCGAAGAACCAATATTTGAGCCAAAGAGAAAGAGTGAAACCAGAGGGTGTGAAGACCCTCGGTTGACCCTAATCGGCGCTCGCCTTTACATGGTGTATACCGCTTATGACGGCTTAGTGGCTCAAATTGCCCTCGCCTCCATCGGGGTTAATGATTTCCTGAACCACCGCTGGGGAGCCTGGCATAGACACGGTCTGGTTTTCCCCGGCTTCACTGACAAAGACGGTACTTTATTTCCCGAACGCTTCAATGGGCGATTTGCCATGCTTCACCGCGTTGACCCACATATATGGATAACCTTTTCTTCCCATCTGCGTTGTCCCTGGCCCCGGAAAGAGCACAAAATAGTGGTCGGGTCAACAACTGGCATGACATGGGATGGGAGGAAGATTGGTGCTGGGACTCAACCGATTAAGACCAAGTATGGCTGGTTGCTCATCACTCACGGTGCTGACCATTTTCATGTCTATCGGCTAGGGGTGATGCTGCTTGACTTGAGTGACCCACGAATCCTCCTTTATCGTTCACCCAATTCTATTCTCGAACCCACGGAGAAGTGCGAAATAGGAGAACCCGGTACGCATTGCGTACCCAATGTGGTTTTTACCTGTGGGGCAGTGCCACGTGAAGGTAACAAAGAGATGCTTGATGCTGAGGACGAAGTGCTAGTTTACTACGGTGCCGCCGACTCAGCGGTGGCTGTGGCTACAGCCAAAGTTGCTGACCTCATCCCTGAGGAGTTATGATAAAACCTGTCGCTGGCGTGGCCTAACGGACTTGTTGTCCCGGATTCCTAGGTAAAGCCGAACACCACCTTGAAAATTATATCTTTAGTTCTACCTATTGAATGACTCGAGGAGCCGAGCAGGATTCGGAATTCGCTAGAAAGCGAAAGAGGCCGTAAAAACTATTACTTTTAGCCTGCACGATCTATCGACTATGATTTGACCGTTCTACGCAGCAATGAGCCAACTTGTTCACTCCCCCGTAGCTTCAAGTTTATTCCTGTGTAGATGGAAACCATGGAATTTTGCTATAGTGTGAAATGTGAAAGAGCAATGGCATAATCTCAGCCCAGATGAAGCGTTGCTAGTACTTAATTCCAAGCACTCTGGACTAACTGAAACCGAGGCTCAGGCACAGTTAGTTCGATACGGCCCCAATGAGTTAAAGGGCAAGAGGAAAACCCCACCAATCCTGGTTTTCCTCAGACAGTTCCTTAGTCCACTTATATACGTACTCCTTCTCGCCGCTATAATCTCAATCGTTGTGGAGCACTTCATTGATGCTGGGGTAATACTGGGAGTGCTGTTACTCAATGCTGTTGTTGGCTTCACGCAGGAAACGCGAGCGGAGAAAGCTATGGAAGCTCTCAAGCGGATGGCGGCACCCAGGGCGAGTGTAAGACGTGAGAGCAAGGTAAGGGAGATACCAACCAGAGAAATAGTACCCGGGGATATACTGCTCCTTGAAACCGGCGATAGAGTACCCGCCGATGCCAGGCTAATAGAGGTATCAAATTTAAAGGTGAATGAAGCAACACTCACTGGCGAATCAATAGCTGTAGATAAGCATACCAAACCCGTCTCTGAAGAAGCGCCTCTAGCCGAGAGAAAGAACATGATATATACGGGCACCATCATTACCTATGGAAGAGCCACGGCTGTAGCTGTGAAAACTGGCTTGTCGACAGAGATAGGCAAAATTGTCACCACTATTCAGGAAGTCGAGACCCCAAAAACACCACTCCAGCAGAACATAAGGAAGCTTAGCCAGTATATCCTTGTCCTCTTCCTAGGAATTTGTGCTCTGCTGATAGTTGTCGGAGTGCTCAAAGGGATAGGGTGGCTGGAAATCTTTTTGGTAGCCGTCGCTGCTGCCGTCTCAGCCATACCTGAAGGATTACCAGCGGTTGTGACCGTTGTTCTGGCGATAGGCATGCATATGATGGCCAATCGTAATGCCATCATCCGCAAGTTGGTAGCCGTCGAAACCCTGGGTTCAGCTACTGCCATCTGTTCTGATAAGACAGGTACCCTGACTCTAAACGAGATGACGGCACGGCGTCTTTATGTCAGCGGTCAGTGGATTGAGTTAACCGGTGAAGGTTATGAGCCAAAGGGAGAATTTCGCCAGGAAGGAAAGAGCCTGCATCCGCAAGATAAGCCACCTTTAACTTTGCTCTTAAAGATAGGAACCCTGTGCAATGACGCTCTGCTCACCAAGGAGGATGGGGGTTTCAGTATTTTGGGGGATCCAACCGAAGGCGCTCTGTTAGTAGCTGCGGCCAAGGCGGGAACGAACAAGGAAAAGCTAGAAAAAACCTTTCCTCGCCTCGATGAAATTCCCTTCCAGAGCGAAAAGCAATACATGGCTACCCTCCACCCCCAAGATGGAGGTCGAGTGGTCTATGTAAAGGGAGCAACCGAAAGGCTACTGTCCCTCAGTAAGTATCTCCTAAAAGAGAACGGAATTGCCCTCCTCGGCGAATCCGACGTTGAGGCTATTATGCAGGTTAACCTTTCTATGGCAAAAGAAGCCATGAGGGTCATCGCTATTGCCTATGCTGACCTTCCCGCCGAATTAGAAGAGCTGAAAGACGAAGACATCAGGGGCAACCTAGTTTTTGTTGGGCTGGTGGGGATGGATGATCCGCCCCGTGAGGAAGCCAAAGAGGCAGTAAGGCTTTGCAAGCAGGCCGGTATCAAAGTAATCATGATTACCGGTGACCACGAGGTGACGGCTGAGTCGGTGGCTCGCCAGCTGGGTTTACCACCGGGCAAAGCTATAACCGGTGCTGAACTCAAGGAAATGAGCGATGAAGAATTATCAAGGCAAGTAGAGGATACTTTCGTTTTTGCCCGGATTGAGCCACTACAGAAGTTCAGGATAGTAAACGCGCTCAAAAGCCGAGGGCATGTTGTCGCCATGACGGGGGACGGGGTTAATGATGCCCCGGCTCTGAAAACAGCTAATATCGGCATTGCTATGGGTATCACCGGCACTGATGTAGCCAAGGAAGCCTGCGACATGGTACTGGCTGATGATAACTTTGCCTCGATTGTGGCTGCCGTTGATGAAGGCAGGGCAATTTTCAACCGCCTGCGCAATGTGATTTTCTTCTTACTGAGCACTAACCTCGGAGAGCTACTGGCACTGCTCTTAGCCGTTACCTTTATTGGTAAAGCACCGCTACTAGCCGTGCAGATTATCTGGGTTAATTTGGCTACCGACACGGCAGTGACTATCCCACTGGGGCTGGAGCCAAAATTCGGCGATGAACTCAAATACCCTCCCCGCCACCCAAAAGCAGGCCTCATCTTCCCCGGGCTTCTCCTCCGTGTTGGCTTCCTGGCTCTAATGATGGGTGCGGGTATATTCTTAATCTTCAATTGGGCGCTCCCCAGGGTAGGCCTTGAAGAAGCCCGCACTCTTGTCTTTTGCTCACTGGTTGCATTTGAATGGTTCAGAGCTTTTAACGCACGCTCGGATGAATATACTATCTTCAGGCTGGGTGTATTCCGCAACCGCTGGCTGGTCATTTCCATCTCGGCAGCTATTATATTGCAGCTAGCTATTGTCTATGTGCCCTTTCTTCAGGTGGCTTTCGGTACAGTGCCTCTAACTATTAACCAGTGGGGTATTGTTATACTGGCCGGTTGCTCTCCCTTTATTATCGATGAAGTTCGTAAAGTCTTTTTCCCACAGCTCTTTACATTAGGGAAATGGAGACCATGGCGAAAATCAGCTATCTAGGGCATTAGCTTCTAGACAGTAGGTACCTAATAAGGGTATCTAAGAGGGGAAGGTTATTGCTCCCGTTTGCTATTCAATTGCACAATCAGCCATTTTGTAGAGGCCTATCTTCGCCACTTACCGAACGATATGCGGTATAGTAAGCAGTCCCAAGAGTTTCCTAGTAGGTTGCCAAGCCGAATCATTCGAAGCATTAAGTGAATGGCTTCTACCTTTTCAAAGCCATATGTCTGCTGCAACTTTTGGACGGCTTCGGGGTCAGGATGAGCATTGGATTCAGCCCAGTGCTGCGCATAGATTACAGCCACAGCCTCCTCTTCTGGACAACTATCAACATCTCCTGACAGTAGCTGGCTAATCTCTTCCGGGGTAACCCCGCTTTTCAGCGCTTGCTTGGTATGGAAGTAGGAACAATAACGGCAACCTTCTACTGCGGTTACAGCCAGCATGAGCCTTTCCTGGAAAGCCGGTGATATTAACCCCTTATTCTTTACTTCCTTCAGTCGCTTTCTGTTTCTAATTGGAAAGCACAAGTCGCTAAATAATTCTTTCGGGTTGTTATATGTTCTTTTGTTGAATTTCATAACCAGCACTGCCGAAGGTTACAATATAGTGAGGAACACAATATTAGTATGTTTAGTATAGCCACATCAAATGAAAAAGTCATCCCAGATGCAAAGGGGAAACCTGTTTCTGCTCGCATCACATTCCATCGGAATGTTACCCCAAACAATGGGCGACCTCAGCGGGTAGCCAGGCAAATGTCTACACGTAAATGATGCGTTTAGCTATAGTTTTGTCGCTCCCTCAGATATGAGTCAACTGCTTTTTGTCTATAAGAGCGGCAGTATCATTTTGTAGGTTGAGGATGAGTTGGCATGGCATGGCATGGCGATTGGAAGAGTCACCCCGGTACCTAACGCTAAGTTATGTTGCCAAGCTTGTCTGCAAGATATGAGGTATCCTAAAACTAGGCTTGATTGAGCCGATGAATCTCTCTATAGGCTGGAGTCTTACCGTACTGAAAAGGTAGTGGCTGAACCGTATGGGCTACCGATAGCAGGCTGAGCACTCTAGACTGAGCATGCTCGGCTGAGGGTGCTGGGATGAGCAGGCTAAAGCCATTGTTCTATGGGGTGACTGAGGCTGAAAATACAGGTGCTGGGAGTACTCACTAACGGCTTCACTTGAATAAGGCTGAACGACGTTCAGCTTTGGGTTTTTCAACTTGATTTTAGCCAGAGGACTTTCCAGGATAAAGCTTTCCCTGACGCACCAGTTGAAGAAAGCCTTAAGAACGCAGTAGTAGTGGTGGACTGTGCAGTAGGTGGCCTTTGTCCGGCTTGACTCTGATCCGTTACCTTCAAGCCCCCATCGGTTCCCTTCTCCTGATACATAGGCTAAAAATTCCCTGATATGCCATTCTGTAATCATGTGGACATCTTCAGGCCATTCTTGCCTTTCCGCGTACCACAGGAAACGCCGTAGATTGCTTTCATAATACTCAATAGTGCGGGGGCTTTTACAGTCGGTGCGCTGGGTGAGGATAAATCCTTTAACGAGAGAGTTAAGAGACGTACTGACGGGTGCTTGTGGTCTTATAGACACAACCATTTTTCATTTTGCGGAGCCGCCCATTTATACAATCAGGTGGTCTATATTATATCTAACCACCTATGCTTTTCACAACAACCATGAGGTCTAGAAATCTCATCTAGCCTTATGGTGGGCGGTAGAGGACTTGAACCTCTGACCCCCTGCGTGTAAAGCAGGTGCTCTAACCAACTGAGCTAACCGCCCCTATGGTGCGCTTGGCGGGTCTCGAACCCACAACCTCAGCCTCCGCAGGGCTGCGCTCTATCCTGTTGAGCTACAAGCGCCCAAACGCTTAAAAAAGTGCCGAAGGGGAGATTTGAACTCCCACATCCTTACGGATACTACGCCCTGAACGTAGCGCGTCTGCCATTCCGCCACTTCGGCACGGAGACAAGAGGATTATACCCAGTTAAGTAATTGGGCGTCAAGGGAATAAAAAGAGGGGGCAAAGCCCCCTCTTAAAACTGCTTTATCTGAATTACCGCTTGGTGTATTGAGGTGCCTTGCGCGCCCGCCTGAGACCGGCTTTCTTCCTCTCTTTAGCCCGTGAGTCTCTGGTCAACAGCCCGTGCTTGCGCAGTACCGCCTTGAGGCTCTCGTCAGCCGCTAATAGGGCGCGGGCAATACCGTGTGAGATGGCGCCACCCTGCCCTGATATGCCACCCCCCTCTACCTTAATCACGACGTTATACTTGCCCATGTTCTCCGTAACCAGGAGCGGCTTCAGTATTATTCGACGGTGCTCAGGGTAGGGGAATAGCTTCTCGTAGGGGGTGCCGTTGACAATAATCTCACCCGTCCCTGGTATCAATTTCACCCGGGCTACTGCCGTCTTACGCCTGCCGGTGCCGTAATAATAGTTTTGCTTCTCGGTTTGAACCACCTAGTTCTCAGCCCCCTTTGTCCTGGCCTTGGTCTGAGCCAGGTGAGGATGAGCCTCACCAACATAGACCCTTAGCCGTTTCATCATGCCAGCCCTCAAGCGATTTTTGGGTAACATCCCCTTGACGGCGTATTCAATCACCCGGGTAGGCTTAGTCTGCGATAGCTTCTCCAGATTTATGCTCTTGAGTCCCCCCGGATACCCTGAATGTCTATAGTATAACTTCTGCTGGCTCTTATTGCCAGTAACCCGCACCTTTTCGGCGTTGATAATGACAACGAAATCGCCGCTGTCCAGATGGCGACTGAATATCGGCTTGTGCTTGCCCATGAGCAGGCTAGCCGCCTCGGTGGCGACCTTTCCCAGAATCTTGCCCGAGGCATCAATCTCATGCCACTGGCGCTTAATCTCGGAGGCTTTAGTGCTGTAGGTCTTCATTATTCCTCTCTAGATGGTTGGGGTAATTTACCCGGGTAAGATATAGTCCGCAGGAGGGGGCAGTAGGCCCCGCCGTCCCCGGCTTTTTCATCTCAATTATGCTATTAAATTCGGTAGTGCTCATCTTGCCAAGGGCGACCCTGAGCAGGGCACCAACCGTGTTTCGAACCTGATGGGGCAGGAATGAGTTCGCCACCATATTGAAGGTGACCACCTCCCCCTCCCTTTCGAAACTGGCTTTAGAGACACGCTTCACCGTGCTCTTTATCCTCGTCCCGTTGGAGCTGGCAAATGAGGCGAGGTCATGCTCACCGATAAGAGCCCGGGCTGCCCGGTTGGCAGCTTCAATATCCAGAGGGCTGGTAACAAAGTAGGAAAAGCCCTCTCTCACCGGCGAGCGGGTGGGGCTGTTTAATATGTAGTAGCTGTATTCCCGGCCGGTGGCATCACGCCTGACGTTAAACGAGTCATCCGCTTTATAGGCTGCCTTTACCGCAATATCCCTGGGTAAGTAGTGGTTCAGGCCGCTTATAAATGTATCGGTGGGAAGGGAGGAGTTGGTCCTGAAGCTCACCACCTGCCCCATGGCATGGACTCCGGCGTCGGTGCGGCTGGCAGCAATCACCCGGCACCCCTCCCCGGTAAGCTTTTTTATGGCTGTCTCCACCTCTTTCTGAATGGAGGGCAAGTCATCCTGCCACTGGAAGCCGTGGTAGTTTGTACCATCATATTCTATAATCAATACAATCTTTTTAGTCTTCATACCAGCTCAATCTGAGTCATGGGTGCTCCGTCACCCAATCTCGGGCCTAGCTTGGTGATACGGGTATATCCGCCCTGACGCTCAGCGTATCTGGGAGCAAGCTCGGCGAATACCTTCTCCGTTACCTTCTTATCTAGGATAAAGGAGAGCGCCTTGCGGCGGGATTGGAGTCCCCCCTTCTTGCCCAGGGTAATCATCTGCTCCGCCAGACTGCGTATTTCCTTAGCCTTGGCTTCGCTGGTGGTAATCTTCTCATGTTTTAGGAGGTCGGTCACCAGGTTGCGGTACAGCGCCTTGCGGTGGGCTGAAGCTCGCCCCAGTGTCCTCCCGGCTACCCTGTGCCTCATGTCGCTTGCTCCTCCATCTCGCCCTCCTCCTCACCGAGAGGAGAAAGGGATAGCTCCATTGCCTCCAGCTGCTCCGTTACCTCTTGCATTGACTTCTGCCCGAAGTTATGCAGCGAGAGCAATTCCCTCTCTCCCTTGCTTATAAGCTCGCCCACGGTGGTGATGCCACCCCGCCTCAGGCAATTCATGGTACGCACCGATAGCTCCAGCTGGTCCACCGGCATGTTATATTTTTCATCGGGGATGGAGGCGCGAACAAGCTGTTTTTCCGCCTCGATGCGGGAGACCCTGGCGTAATCAATGAATGGGTCTAGCTGCTCGGTCAAAACCCTGGCACTCTCGCTGATTGCCTCTTCCGGTGAGATTGTGCCATCGGTCCATATCTCCAGCTCCAGCCGCTCATGGCTTGTCTCCCGGCTGATATGGCTCGGCTCAACGGTAAAATTGACCTTGCGTATCGGGGTAAAGAGGGCATCTACCGGAATCGCCCCTATGGGCAGGTTATCGCTGGACTCAGCCTCCCGATAACCTTCGCCCAGTTCAACATCAAACTCAACATAGAGCTTGGCTTCAGGCGAATCTAATGTAGCCAGATAAAGCTCGGGGTTGGCAATTTCAAAGTCGGTTGACGGCTCAATGTCAGCGGCAGAAACTCGCTTCTCCCCCTCCACATTCAGTATTAACTTGGCCGGTTGACCGGAGAGGGGTTTTAGCCTCAGCGCCTTAACATTGAGCAGAAACTCGGTGACGTCTTCTTTGACAGAGGGGATGGTGGTGAATTCATGCTGAATCCCCTCAATCGTAACCCGGGTCACCGCCGCCCCGGGAAGGTAGCCAAGGAGAGCTCGCCGCATGGCGTTGCCCAGAGTAATGCCAAAGCCCTTTTCCAGAGGCTCAGCCCTGAAGCGTCCAAAGTTATCCTTACTTTCAATACACTCAATCTTAGCTACGGCTAGTTGGGACAAGGTGCCACCTCCTCAACTTATCGTGAGTAATACTCAACTATACCCGGCAGTTCAAATTTGGCCTCAATGTCAGAGGGGGTGGGCAGGGATATAACCTGACCAGCGCCCTTCTCTATGTCCAGGCTCAACCAGCTTGGAATAACCTTACCCTCAATGCCTTGAGCCATTTGCTCATAATAGCTGCCGGTGGTGCTGCTCTCCTTCCAGCTAATGGTGTCACCCTCCTTGACCAGATAGGAGGGGACATCTACCTTCTTTCCATTAACCAGAATATGCCCATGACGAACCAGCTGACGACCTTGGGAGCGGGAGTCGGCAAAGCCCAGGCGATAGACTATATTGTCCAGCCGCCTCTCCAGCAGCACCAGTAGATTTTCCCCGGTGATGCCTGCCTGCCTCTCTGCCGCTTCAAAGAATCGCCGGAACTGTCTTTCCAGCATTCCATAGCTGTAGCGGGCTTTCTGCTTCTCCCGGAGCTGTACTCCGCGGTCGGAAAGCCGCCGACGCCGCATGGGCTGGTGTCCCGGTGGTTTTCCCCGCCGCTCCATAGCGCATTTGGGGGTGAAACATCGGCTACCCTTGAGCATTAATTTATCGCCGCTACGCCGGCATAACCGGCAAACTGCTGTTGTATATCTTGCCATTTGCTTACACCCGCCTCCTCTTACGCGGACGACAACCATTGTGGGGGATGGGGGTCACATCCCTGATGCTGGTAATAGCCAGCCCCGAAGCCTGGAGGGAGCGAATAGCCGCCTCCCGTCCGCCGCCTGCCCCCTTGACATAAACCTCCACCTGACGCAGCCCATGCTCCATCGCTTTTCTGGCGGCATCGCGAGCTGCCAGTTGAGCAGCATAAGGGGTGCCCTTGCGTGAACCCTTAAACCCGGCAGTACCCGAGCTTCCCCAGGCAATAACATTGCCCTGGGGGTCGGTGAGGGTCACGATGATGTTATTAAAGGTAGCTTGGATGTAAGCCCTCCCCGCAGGGATGGACTTACGTTCCCGCCTTCTTGTTCTGGTTTTCTTCTTTTCTGGCACTCAGTCCTCCTAAAATAGCGTCAAAATTCCCTGAATATCTTACTAAAGGCTAAGCCTGCTCCGGCAAGGATGAGACCGGCTAGCAGGAGTGCTTCGTGGGCGAAGTAGGTGAAGTTCACGGCAATAAGAATGATACCAATTATAAACAGTATTCCTCCAAACATTTTTGCGGCCTCCTTAATAAGTTTTTTATTTTATAGACTTATTTCTTGGTTACGCCTCGCCTCTGTCCTCTACCGGCAACAGTTTTACGGGGACCACGCTTGGTGCGAGCATTGGTTCTTGTCCTCTGCCCCCTGGCCGGCAAACCACGGCGGTGCCTGGTGCCCCGATAGCTGCCAATCTCAATCAGGCGCTTGATGTTGAGGTCAGCCTCCTTCCTCAGCTCACCCTCAACATTGTGCTCCCGGTCAATAATCTCCCGGATGCGATTGACCTCTTCTTCAGCCAGTTCGCTTACCTTGGTTGATGGGTTAACGCTGGCTTGTTCCAGAATCCTGTGGCTCAGGCTGGGGCCAATGCCATGGATATACTGCAATGAAACTGCAATCTGCTTATTTTTGGGTATATCTACCCCGGCGATACGCGCCATCTACATCCTCCTTGCTGGTTATCCCTGCCTCTGCTTATGTTTCGGGTTGGAACAGATGACCCTGACCACACCGCGTCGCTTTATTATTTTGCACTTTTCGCATCTAACCTTAACCGAAGCCTTTACTTTCATAACTTGCTCTCCAATTACTTAAACCGGTAGGTAATCCTGCCTCGAGTCAGGTCATAAGGGGAAAGCTCGACCAGGACCTTGTCACCGGATAATATTCTAATATAGTGTAATCTTATTTTGCCCGAAATGTGAGCCAGCACCTTATGCCCGTTAGCCAGCTCAACACGGAACATGGCGTTAGGTAGCGGCTCAACTACCTTCCCTTCAACCTCAATAGCCTCCTTCTTAGGCATAGGCTCCTTCCCTTGCCGTGAGCACCTCGGCTTCACCATCAGTAATGGCGATGGTATGTTCAAAGTGGGCGGAAAGGCTGCCGTCTGCGGTCAGCACCGTCCAGTGGTCATCGCCAACCCGGGTATGCCAGTCACCCACGTTTATCATCGGCTCAAGGGCGAAGGTCATGCCTTTCTCCAGCATCGGCCCCGTCCCCGGTAGCCCAAAATTAGGTATCTGGGGCTCCTCATGCATCTCTCGCCCGATGCCGTGACCGGAATACTCGCGCACCACTGAATAACCCCTTGATTCGGCATAGCTTTGCATGGTAGCCGAAATATCCCCCAGTCTTGCCCCGGTGCGGGCGGCAGCAATGCCGGCGGTCAGCACCCCTTCGGTAGCCTTAATCAGCTCTTGAGCCTGGGAGGAGATTTCCCCCACGCCTATACTAACCGCAGAATCACCCTGAAAACCCATAAATAATGCTCCAAAGTCTAATGATACTATATCACCATTCTTTAGGACACGCTCCCCGGGAATCCCGTGCACAACCTCGTCATTTACCGACACGCAGAGGTTAGCCGGGAAGCCGTGATATCCCTTAAACGAGGGCTTGGCTCCCAACCTCTCCACCTCTGTGGCCGCAATAGCGTCTAGCTCTTTGGTTTTCATTCCCTCTCTTGCCTGCTTCATCAGAATCTCCAGCACCGTGGCTACAATCCTGCCTGCCTGGCGCATGATATCAATCTCTCGCTCCGATTTGATAATTATACCCATCTATCCAGCTATGGATGCTCCTTTAACGGCGGTGGTTATTCTCCCTGCCACCTCAGCCACATCCCCCTCACCATCCACTTCCACCAGCTTATCCGCCCCGGTGTAGTAATCAATCAGCGGGGCGGTCTCGGCAAAATAGACCTTAAGCCGCTTTTTAACGCTTTCCTCCCTGTCATCGGGGCGCTGGTAAAGCTCGCCGCCGCACTTATCACACTTACCCCAGACCCTGGGTGGGGAGTTGGTGACGTGGTATGGGGTCTGGCACTGGCGGCAAATCCAGCGCCCGCCCAGGCGCTTCATCAGCTCTTCTTCCGAGACCTTAATATATATTACCTTGTCCACGTTCTTGCCCTGCTGAGCTAAGGCTTTATCCAGTGCCTCAGCCTGCTCCAGGTTGCGGGGGAAACCATCAAGGATTACCCCCTTTTTGCCATCCAGGGTTGAGAGGCGCTCCAAAACCATATCTATTGTTACCTGGTTAGGGACCAGCTCCCCCCTTTCCATATAAGACTTAGCCTTTATGCCTAGTTCCGTTCCCTTCTCCAGCGCCTGCCGGAACAGGTCGCCGGTGGCGATATGAACCAGCTCAAGCTCCCCAGCCACATTGGCTGCCTGAGTTCCCTTACCTGCCCCGGGGGCGCCCAGAAAGATAATATACACCTTTTTCCCTATTTAATGAAGCCTTCATAGCGGCGCATTACCAGTTGCGCCTCCATCTGTTTCATAGTATCCAGAACAACACCGACCACAATAAGCATGCCCATGCTGGATAGCTGTATCATCTGAACGTCGGTAATCTCCCGGGCAAGGAAGGGTATTACCGCCACCATTGCCAGGAATAAGGCTCCCGCCCAGGTAATACGTTTTATCACCCCGTCAAGGTATTCCTTGGTGTGGGCGCCGGGCCGGATACCGGGGATAAACCCTCCCTGTCGCTGCAGGGTATTGGGCAAGTCCTGCTGCTCAAAGATTATCATGGTATAGAAGAAGGCAAAGGCAACCGTCAGCAGAAAATAAAGCCCCCAGTAGAATAAGCCCATAGGCAGTGCCGCATTGGGGTCAAATAAGCTCATAATATAATTAGCGAAGTTAGGGTCGGCTGTAGTGGGATTGGCAAAATAGCTGGCAACGACGCCGGGGAAGACAACTATTGACATGGCGAAGATAAGGGGTATCATGCCGGCGGTGTTTACCCGCAGCGGGATATGGGTTGAGCCTGACTGCCGGTACATGCGACCGCCACGGAAGGTACTGCGGGAATACTGGACGGGGACGCGGCGGTGTGCCTCGGTAAAATAGACAATAAATACGGTTGTAGCCAGGGCAATAAGAATATAAACAACGGCACCACCCCACTGCCCCTGTCCGGCAGCGATGAAGACCTGTCCTGCCGTTTGCCAGTAGCCAGCCACAATACCGCCAAAGATTATTATTGATATGCCGTTACCAATGCCGTACTCGGTGATACGCTCGCCCAGCCACACCAGGAACATGGTGCCGGCGATTAAGGATACAACCATGGTGAACATGGGTAGTGCTGCCGCCGAGCCGATGACCCCCTCGCGCTGGAGGTAGATGAGCTGTCCATAGCCCTGAAGACCGGCCAGGGGGACAGTCAACCAGTGGGTAATGCGGTTAATCTGGTTTCTGCCTGCCTCCCCCTCCATGGAGAGGGCTCGTAGCTGGGGGATGATAGGCACCAGTAGCTGCATAACAATTGACGCCGTTATGTAGGGGTAGACCCCCATCGCCGCCACACTGAACTGCCTCATAGCACCGCCGCTGAACATGTCAAGCATACCGAGCAGGGCGTTGCGCTCAAACAGGTCCTGCAGCGCCACAAGGTCTACGCCGGGAAGAGGTATGTGAGCGACAAAGCGGAAGGCTATCAGGATGCCAAAGGTAATGAGAATCCGCCGCCTTAAGTCGGGCAGACTGAAGGCGTCAATCATTGCCTGTAGTAGTCGTGGTCTAGCCTGTCGCGGTCTCACCCTTAATCTCCTCCGCCTTTCCTCCGGCGGCCTCTATCTTGGCTTTAGCCGCCGCCGAGAACTTATCTGCCTTTATCACCAGCGGGTGGGCAATTTCACCACTCCCCAGAATCTTAATCGGGCGCTTTAGGGATTTCACTATCCCACTAGCCACCAGCTTCTCCGGTGTTATCTCGCTCTCTGGCTCAAAGACGGCAAGCTGGCTGATATTAACCGTGCTGTACTCCGTCCTGAAGATGTTGACGAAGCCCCGCTTCTCCGGCAGGCGCTTGATCAGGGGCAGCTGCCCGCCTTCAAAGCCGGGACGCATCTTATAGCCGGCGCGGGACTTTTGCCCTTTGCAACCGCGCCCGGAATAGGTGCCGTGACCGCTACCATCCCCCCGCCCCACCCTCTTCCTATTCTTTTTAGAGCCGGGGGCCGGGGAGAGTTTTTCTAACATCAGCCTTCCTCCTCCACCTTAATCAGATGCCTCACCTTGTCAAGCATACCCCGGATGGGGAGGGAGTTGTCATGGATAACGCTCTGGTTTAGCCGATTAAGCCCCAGAGCCTTCAGTGTTTTCTTCTGAGTCTTGGCATAGCCAATGCCGCTCTTGACCCAGGTGATGCGCAACTTAGCCACCGCTTACCTCCTCAACCTTAGCCGGGGCTAGCTTGCGCCGGGCTATTTCCTCTTTTGGCTCCTTGAGCTGGCTGAGGGCGATTATTGTCGCCTTAGCCGTATTAATCCGATTCGGGCTGCCCAGTGACTTGGTCAGAATATCCTTGATTCCGATGGCTTCAACCACGGCTCTAATGCTGCCACCGGCAATAATACCGGTGCCCGGTGCCGCCGGCTTCAGCAGGACATTGGCCGCTCCGAATCTGACCTTTATTTCATGGGGGATGGTCGCCCTGGGTAAAGGAACCTTAATCAGGTTCTTTTTGGCGGTGGCGCCAGCCTTGTTAATCGCCTCGGGGACGCTGTTAGCCTTGCCCACCCCGATGCCGACATGCCCATTGCCGTCGCCAGTTACCACCAGGGCGCTGAAGCTGAGGCGTTTGCCTCCCTTCACCACCTTGGTCACCCGGTTGATATAAACCAGCTTGTCATTTAGTGCTAGTTCGGTTGGGTCTATCTTACTTATCGGCGGTTTCACTTATTCTCAAAACTCCCTAAAATTCTAGTCCTGCCTGCCGAGCCGCCTCGGCGAAGGCTTTAACTCTGCCGTGGTATTTGTAGCCACCACGGTCAAAGACCACCTGACTTATTCCTTTATCTATTGCCCGCTTGGCCAGCAACGAACCGACCAGCTCAGCGCGGGCTGTCTTTGCCTTGCCATTAGCCTCGCCGGCAATCTCTGGCTCAAGGGTTGAAGCCGAGGTCAGGGTATGACCCTTAGCGTCATCAATCACCTGGGCGTAAATATGGTTCAGGCTGCGAAAGAGGCAAAGCCTCGGTCTCAGCGCGATGCCCGTTACCCTGGCTCTGACCCTGAGGTGTCTTCTTTTACGTGCTAGCCTTGTATCAACCTTTGTCATTATTGCCTCTGACCTATAGCCTTACCTGCCTTGCCCGGCTTGAGACGGACTGGCTCACCAAGATATCTAATCCCCTTGCCCTTATAGGCATCAGGGGGACGAATGGCCCGAATTTCGGCCGCCATCTCACCCACCACTTCCTTGTCAATACCCGAGACCTTGATACGGTTTCCCCCCTCTACATCCAGGGAGACGCCGGGTATTGGTGATACCTCCACCGGCTGTGAGAAACCAATACGGAGTACCAGCTTATCGCCGGTCTTTTCCGCCCGGTAGCCCACGCCCACTATATCAAGGCTCTTGTCAAAGCCCTTGGTTACCCCTTCAACCATGTTAGCCAAAAGAGTTCGCGTCAGCCCGTGTAGTGAGCGGTGCGTCTTGCCGTCGCTGGGCCTTGATACCAGGAGCTCGCCATTATCCAGGGTGATAGCCATATCCGGGTTGAAGCGGCGGCTAAGCTCCCCCTTGGGGCCGGTTATGGTGACCAGCTCCTTGGTAATGTTCACCTTTACCCCCTCTGGTACCGGTATCGGCGCCTGCCCTATCCTAGACATATATCACCCCGAGACTTTTTACCATACATAGCATAGAAGTTCACCGCCAACCCCGCTGCGCCAGGCTTTCTGCCCGGTCATTACACCCTTAGCTGTGGAAACGATAGCCACCCCCAGGCCACCATAGACCCTGGGGATTTCCTTCTGCCCCACATATACCCTCAACCCGGGCTTACTAACCCGTTTCAGCCCGGAGATAAACGGCTGATTTTTGTCATCATATTTGAGGTGGAGCTTGATTGTGCGGTGGGGCTTACCCCTTAGCACCTCGTAGTCAGTGATGAACCCCTCCTCCTTGAGGATTTTGGCGATAGCCAGCTTCATCCTTGACGATGGCACGGGCACGAAATCATGCCTCGCAATAATGGCGTTTCGTGTTCTGGTTAACATATCAGCTATTGGGTCAGAGACGCTCATATCAACCTCACCAGCTTGCTTTCCTGACGCCGGGAATTTGCCCGGCTAAGGCTAACTTGCGGAAACAAATCCGGCACAAGCCAAACTTGCGAATGTAGGCTCTGGGTCGACCGCACAGGTAGCAGCGGTTACGCTGCTGCACCTTGTATTTGGTCGGTCGCTGCGATCTTATGACTTGCGATAGTTTAGCCATTACTATCCTCGCTTAATCCTTGGCAAAGGGCACGCCCAATAATTCCAGCAGTTGCCTGCCTTCATCGTCGCTCCTAGCCGTGGTCGTAATTGATACCTCCAGCCCTCGCGCCTTGTCTATCTTATCGTACTCTATCTCGGGGAAGATGGTTTGCTCCTTAAACCCGAGTGTATAATTGCCCCGCCCGTCAAAGGAGTTCTGGGGAACCCCCTGAAACTCACGCATTCGGGGCAGGGTAACATTAACCAGCCGCTCAAAGAAGTGGTACATGCGCTCCCCCCTGAGGGTCACCTTCAGTCCGATAGGCATCCCCGCCCTCAGCTTGAAGGCGGCGATGGACTTCTTGGAGCGGGTTATAACCGGGTGTTGCCCCGAGATGGCAGCTAAATCTCCTTCTGCCGCTTCCATAGCCTTGGCGTTCTGGATTGCCTCACCCAGTCCGATATTAAGGGCAATCTTTTCCAGGCGCGGCACCTGCATTACATTCTTATAGCCGAAGCTCTTCATCAGCTTGGGAACGACCTCTTTTTTATATTTATCCTTAAGCTCCGACATTTAGTCAATCACCTCGCCACAGGAGCGACAAAACCGGACCCTTTTACCATCAGCCAGAAGGCGGGAGCCAACCCGAGCCGGGTGGTTGCACTTATTGCACAGCAGCATAACATTAGACACATTGATTGGCGCTTCACGCTCAATTATGCCTGCCTGCCTGGCTGCCCCCCTCGCCCGGCTATGCCTCTTGATAAAGTTGATTCCTTCCACCAGCACTCGCCCATCCTTGGGGTAGGCAAAGCGCACCTTGCCCTTTTTACCCCTGTCCTTACCGGCAATAACGAGCACGGTATCGCTCTTTCTGATATTCATCCCTCTCACACCACCTCAGGTGCCAGAGACAAGATCTTGGTAAAATTCATATCCCTCAGCTCCCTGGCTACTGGTCCAAATATTCTTGTCCCTTTAGGATTATTCTTATCGGTTAAAATCACGGCTGCGTTCTCGTCAAACCTGATATAGGAACCATCAGGGCGCTGCTGCTGGCGGGCGCAGCGGATAATAACCGCCCTGACCACCTCCCCCTTCTTTACCAGCCCGCGGGGGGTCGCCTTTTTCACCGATGCCACGATAACGTCGCCGGCTCGGGCGTATCTCCGGCCACTACCGCCTAGGACGTTAATGCACATAAGCTCTTTGGCGCCGGTATTATCGGCGGCTTTAACTCTGCTGTAGGATTGAATCATGTTATTTTCTCCGGTTCGACCTCAGCCTTAACCTCGGTTACTTCTTCCTTGGCTTTTTTCTCCGGTTTGACCTTGGCTAACTCTTCCCGGGTTATTTCCTCGGGCGAAATCTCCACCACCTCTCCCTTGGTTACTATCTCAGCTACCCGCCACCGCTTGTCTCTGGAGAGGGGGCGGGTCTCTATAATTCTTACCTTGTCCCCCTTCTTGCACTTATTTTCCTCGTCATGGGCTTTATACTTGACCACCCTCCTGACGGTCTTCTTATATATGGGGTGGCGCTTGGGAGTTTCCACCGCCACCACCACTGTCTTATTCATCTTGTCACTTACAACGAGACCGAGCCTAGTTTTTCGCTTTGTTTCCATAGTGCTACCTTGTCGCCAGTTCTTTTTCCCTTATTATTGTCTTGAGCTGGGCAATCCTCTTTCTAACCCTGGGGAGCTCACGATGGTTTACCAGTTGCTTGGTTTCCAACCGGAAGCGAAGGTTAAACAGCTCCTGGTGAGCCTCCTCCAGTTGCTTCTTAAGTTCTTCAGTGGTGAGGGCCCTAATCTCTTCAACCTTCACTTAGCTAACTCTCACTTTCTTATTCGGTACCAACGGCTACGGCGGTTTCCCGGGCGACAAATCTGCTTTTTATGGGCAGCTTATGCGACGCCAGGCGCATTGCCTCTTTGGCTACCGGCTCACTGACTCCCCCCATTTCAAACAGGATTCTCCCCGGCTTGACCACAGCCACCCAGTGGTCTGGGGCACCCTTGCCCCCACCTTGGCGGGTTTCCGCTGGCTTCTTGGTCGCCGGCTTATCGGGGAAGACGCGGACCCAGACATTGCCACCACGGCGGATATGGTGGGTGATGGCACGGCGTGCCGCTTCAATCTGCTGGCTGGTAACCCAGGCCGGTTCCAGCGCCTTCAAGCCAAAATCGCCAAATTCAATCTTGCTGCCGGTGCTGGCTTTACTCTTCATCCGGCCCCGGTGGCTCTTGCGATATTTTACTCGCTTCGGCTGTAACATCTTTTTCCTCTAGCTATGACTCAGCCGGAGTCTCCTCGGTAGTCTCCTCGGTAGTCTCCAGCTTAGTTACCTCGGGCAGAATATCACCCCGGTAGACCCAGACCTTCACCCCGATCCGGCCCAGGGTGGTGTGCGCCTCGGTAAAGCCATAATCAATATCAGCCCGCAGCGTATGCAGCGGCACCCGCCCCTGATGCGTAATCTCGCGGCGAGCTATCTCAGTACCACCAAGTCTGCCGGCACAGCTTATTCTTATTCCCTTAGCCCCGGCCTGGGTGGTGCGGAATATTGCTTGTTTCATTGCCCTGCGGAAGGCAACACGATGCTCAATCTGCTCAGCTATTGCCCTGGCTACCAGATAGGCGTCAAGTTCGGGCTGCTGAACCTCAAGGATATTAAGTTGAATCCTCTTTCCAATAAGTCCCTCAAGCTGGAGCCTCAGTTCGTCAACCCGCTGTCCTCCCCGCCCGATGACCACGCCGGGGCGGGCGGTATGAATGGTTACCGACACCTTATTTGCCTGGCGCTCAATCTCCACGTCAGAGATGGCGGCTTCAGGGCCTATGGACTCAATAGCCTGGCGAAGCTTCAGGTCTTCGTGTAAAAATGCAGAGTAGTTCTTCTCCGCATACCACTTGGCCTGCCAATCGCGTATGACTCCAATTCTAAAGCCAAAGGGATGAACCTTGTGACCCAATTACTGTTCCTCCTCAGCAACGATAACTGTTATATGGCTGGAACGCTTAAGGATGGGGTTTACCCGCCCCCGCGTCCCCGGGCGATACCGCTTCAGGGTTCTCGCCTCATCGGCAAATATTTTGACAATCTTCAAATCAGCAGGGGTGAGCTGAGCATTATTCTCGGCGTTAGCCGCCGCTGATTTCACCACCTTAGCCACAGCCCTAGCCGTGGGGGTAGGGGTAAACTTGAGCAGGTCCAGCGCCTCGTCTATCCTCATCCCCTGCACCAGCTCTATCACCGGGCGCACCTTGCGTGGTGATATGCCGATATTTTTAGCTACTGCCTTCACTTCCATTTTTGTCTTATTTCCTCACCTAGGTGGTTTTATCAGCCCTGGTCATGTGTCCCCTGAAGGTTCGCGTCGAGGCGAACTCGCCGAGCTTGTGCCCGACCATATTTTCGGTGATATAAATGGGCACGTGCCTTCTGCCATCATGGACGCCGATGGTAAAACCCACCATCTCGGGCACGATGGTAGACCAGCGCGACCAGGTCTTGATTACCGTCTTCTCGCCAGAGCGGCTCATCGCCTCAACCTTCTTCAGTAGTTTGGCGTCAACGGCTGGACCCTTCTTAATTGACCGTGACATGATATTACTTCCCTCTCCGTTTTATAATCAGCCTATCTGAAGCCTTGGGCTTGCGCGTCTTATAGCCCAAGGCTGGCTTACCCCAGGGTGTCTTCGGTCCGGGCAGGCCTATCGGGGATCTACCCTCACCACCACCATGAGGATGGTCGCGGGGGGTCATCGCCGTGCCCCTAACCGTGGGGCGCAGGCCCAACCACCGTTTGCGGCCTGCCTTGCCCAGGCTGATACTGCGGTGGTCGACATTTCCCACCTGCCCGATGGTAGCCAGGCAATCACCTCGGATACGCCGCAATTCGCCGGAGGGCAGCCTGACCAGGGCATATTCACCCTCCTTAGCCATCAGTTGGGCAGCGGCTCCGGCACTTCGCACCAGTTGCCCGCCTCCCCCTGTCTCCAGCTCAATATTGTGTATTAGCGTCCCGGTTGGTATTAGCTTTAGGGGCAGGGCATTGCCCGGTTTAACCTCGGCGTCACCACCAGACTTTATAACATTGTTAACTTCAAGTCCAGAGGGAGCCAGAATATAGCGCTTCTCCCCGTCGGCGTAGTTAATCAGGGCAATACGGGCGGAGCGGTTGGGGTCGTATTCAATTGAGACCACCCTGCCCGGAATGCTAGGCTTATCGCGCTTGAAGTCCAGCACGCGTAGCCGGCGTTTGGCTCCGCCGCCGCGGTGACGAACCGTTATCTTCCCCTGATTACTGCGCCCCGCCTTCTTCTTCAGGGGTCGGAGCAGCGATTTCTCCGGCTTGCTCTTGGTTATTTCCTCAAAGTTAGCGCCGGTCATACCCCGTCTACCGGGGGAGGTGGGGCGATATACCTTTAGTGCCACTTAGACCCCCTCCACAATTTCTATCTTGTCTCCTGGTTTAAGGGTAACAACTGCCTTCTTCCACGGTGAGCTTATGACCATTCTTCCCCGCATCCTCCGCCCCTTACCGGGCACTGTTATCACATTAACCTTTGTTACCGTAACCTTAAACGCCTTCTCTACCGCTTGCTTAACCTGTTCTTTATTCGCCTCTCCAGCGACCTCAAAGGCATATTTGCCCTGGACCTGGAGGGCGGCATTCTTCTCCGTTACCAGCGGGCGGCGCAATACCTCATACAGGTGCATTGCTCTCTCCCCGTACCTTTACCCCAGAAATCGGAGATTTCTGGGGGTCCCATAATTCCTCTGCCTTGCGTACCGCAGCCTCGGTCATCAATAACCTCTTGTGGGAGAGGATGTCAACCACATTGAGTATATTGGCGGGCATGGTCTTGACCTCTGCCAGGTTGCGAGCTGACTTAACTATGTTTTCCTCCGGCTCACCGGTGACGATAAGGGCTGAGGAATCCACCCCCAGCGCCGTCAAAATCCCTGCCATCTCCTTGGTCTTGGGACGGGCAAGCTCCAGCTTCTCCAGGACCATTAGCTCCTCATCCCTTGCCTTAGCTGATAGGGTGCACCTTAGTGCCAGGCGCCTCATCTTCTTCGGCATTTCCTGGCGGTAGCTCCTCGGCTTGGGGCCAAAGGTGATGCCGCCGCCCCTACGTAGTGGCGACTTCTTGCTGCCCGCCCGTGCGAAGCCGGTATGCTTCTGCCGGAATAGCTTTCTACTGCTGCCGGCGACCTCACCGCGAGTTTTGGTGCTGGCTGTTCCCTGGCGGGCATTTGCCCCTTGCCTTACCACGGCTTGATGTACCACTGTCTGATTAAAGGGCACGCCAAAGACGCTGTCGCTTACTTCAATTTTTTTAACCACCTCGCCGCTAAGGCTATAAACTGGGAGCTGCACTTACTTCCTCCCCACCGCTTTCTTTATCAGTAATAGGCCGTTCCTTGCCCCGGGGACAGCCCCCTTAATCAGCAAAAGGTTACGAGCCGGGTCAGCCTTACGTACCTCCAGATTGCGAGCCGTAACCCGACTATTGCCCATATGTCCTGCCATCCGCATCCCCTTGAGCACCCTGCCCGGTGAGGTAGTTGAGCCGATGGAGCCGGGGGCGCGGTGGCGGTCGGACTGTCCGTGGGTCTTTGGCCCGCCGGCAAAATGGTGGCGTTTCACCACCCCGGCAAAGCCCTTACCCTTTGACACCCCGCTAATATCAACCAGGTCGCCCTCCTTAAAGAGGCTAACGTCAACCTTATCTCCAACTTTAACCGCTTCACTGTCGGCTACCCTGAATTCCCGCAGGTACTTGGGCCGCCCCTTCTTGGCTTCACCAAGTCCGAGCCGGGCGGCGTCATATCCATCCTTAGCCCTGGTTTTGAGCTGGGTTACAATGCACGGGCCAGCCTCAATGGCGGTGACTGCCTCAACCTCGCCATCTTCTCTGAAGAGCCGCTCCATGCCCAACTTTTTACCAATAATCCCTTGAACCATATCCTTAAACCTTATAGCTTAATGTCTATTTCAACCCCTGCCGGTAGATTCAGGCTGCCCAGGGCGTCTATCGTCTTGGACGTACTCTCAACAATATCAATCAGGCGCTTATGGGTTCTAATCTCAAACTGCTCCTGCGAGTCCTTGTCAATAAAGGGGGAGCGGATGACGCTGAACCTCTTAATGCGGGTGGGTAGGGGCACCGGCCCGATAACAACCGCCCCCGTCCGCTCCACCGCAGCTACAATCTGCTCTGCCGACTGGTCCAGAATCTTGTGGTCGTAGCCCTTTAGCTTAATCCTAATTTTCTGCTTCGGCATATAGAACCTCTATCTAACCTTGGTCTTACCCGTTATCTCATCTGCCAGCTCGGCAGAAACCTCCTGATAGCGATAAAATTCCAGGGTATGGGTTGCCCTGCCCTGGGTTAGCGATCTGAGACTGGTTGCGTAGCCGAAGGTCTCGGCTAAGGGTATAAGGGCACGAATAACAACCATCTCGTGGCGTGTCCCCACAGATTCAACATGTCCCCGCCTTGAATTCAGGTCACCCATTATATCACCAAGAAACTGCTCTGGTGCAACTATTTCCAGCTTCATAATCGGCTCAAGCAGTATTGGCTTGGCTTTCATCACGCCGTCCCGTAGCGCCATTGAGGCTGCCATCTTGAACGCCATCTCCGAAGAGTCAACCTCGTGGTAGCCGCCGTCATAGACGGTTGCCCTGATGTCAACTACGGGATAGCCAGCCACCACGCCGGTCTCCATAGCCTCCTTGACGCCCATCTCTATCGCTGGTATATACTCCTTGGGGATAGCCGCCCCTTTAATGCGGTCGGCAAATTCAAAGCCGCTGCCCCGCTCCCTAGGCTCAAGCCGGAGCCAGACATGGCCGTACTGCCCCCGCCCGCCGCTCTGGCGGATAAACCTCCCCTCCACCGTTACCGGTGTGGTAATGCTCTCCTTATAGGCGACCCTGGGCTTCCCCACCTTTGCCCCGACGCCAAATTCAGTGAACAGTCTGTCTATCAGATACTCCAGGTGAAGCTCGCCCATACCCGAGATAATTGTCTGCCCCCCCTCCTGGTCGTAGTTTACCTTGAAGGTGGGGTCTTCCTCGGTCAGGCGTTGCAGGGCTAACCCCAGCCTGTCCTGGTCAGCCCTGGTTGTGGGCTCAACGGCAACCGAGAGCACCGGCTCGGGGAAGCGGATTGGTTCCAGAAGCACCGGCTGGGAGTAATGGCACAGGGTATCGCCGGTGAAGGTATTCTTGAGACCTAAGGTAGCAACGATATCACCGGTATCAGCCCTGGTTATCTCCTCACGATGGTTGGCGTGCATTCGCAGCAGGCGTCCGATGCGCTCTCTCTTGCCCCGCGTTGCGTTAAGTACCTGCGCTCCCACCTTAACCTTGCCCGAATACACTCTAAAATAGACCAGTCTGCCGACGAAGGGGTCGGGAACCGCCTTAAACGCCAGCGCGGAGAAGGGGGCGTCGTCTTTCGGTGGCCGGGTGACTTCGCCGCCTTTCCTGGTATCAATGGCCCTTACCGGCGGCATATCCGCCGGCGAGGGAAGGTAGCTGACGATGGCATCAAGTAGTGGCTGAATTCCCTTGTTCTTGAGGGCGCTGCCACAAAGAATGGGTACCCCTTTTGCCGCCAGGGTTACCCTTCTCACGGCTTGCCTTAAATCGGATGGGCTAATACTGTCGCCCCCAAGATAATCCGCTATAACCTGGTCATCAGTCTCAGCCAGTCTCTCAATCAGGAGCTGGCGAAACTGCTCACACCTTTCCCTCTCCGATTCAGGAATGGGCGCCTCAACCGGCGGTAACGTGGGGTCGGCATCAAAATGCCATGCCTTGTTCTCCACGAGGTCAATAACGCCCACGAACGATTCTTCGCTGCCCAAAGGCAGCTGCACGGGGAGGGGATTGGCGCGTAGCTGGTCTTTAATCATGGACAGGGTGCGCTCAAAGTTGGCGCCAATTCGGTCCATCTTATTGATGAAGCAGATTCGGGATACATTGTATCTATCCGCCTGCCGCCATACCGTCTCCGATTGGGCCTCAACCCCGGCCACAGCGTCAAAGACCACCACCCCTCCATCCAGCACTCTAAGGCTTCGCTCTACCTCGGCGGTAAAATCAACATGCCCCGGGGTATCAATAATGTTAATGCGGTGTTCCTGCCAGTAGCAGGTGGTAGCGGCAGCGGTGATGGTAATGCCACGCCTCTTCTCCTCGTCCATCCAGTCCATCACCGCCGTACCTTCGTCCACCTCACCAATCTTATAGGTACGGCCGGTATAATAGAGGACTCTTTCGGTAGTGGTGGTCTTACCGGCGTCAATATGGGCGATAATAGCAATATTACGTATGTGTTCTAATGGGAAACTCCTGGGCACAGTCCCCTCCTCACCATCGGTAGTGGGCGAAGGCTCTGTTAGCCTCAGCCATCTTGTGAGTGTCCTCACGCTTCTTTATTGTTGTCCCCTGTCCTTGGAAGGCATCACTAAGTTCCGCCGCCAGCTTTTCCGCCATGGATTTACCCCCCCTGGCCCGGGCTGATGCTACCAGCCAGCGCAGAGCCAGAGACCGCCCCCGCGTTGGTCTAACCTCTATTGGTACCTGATAGGTGGCGCCCCCAACGCGGCGCGGCTTGACCTCAAGCTGGGGGGTGACCTTCCTCACAGCCTGTTCCAAGAAACTAGCCGGCTCCTTTGCCCCTTGCTGTTCAATCATGTCAAGGGCACCATAGACTATCCTCTCCGCCAGGCTCTTCTTGCCCCCTGCCATTATCTTGTTAATCAAGCCGGCTATGATTTCACTGTCATATTTGGCGTCAGTTGGTATCTGTCTTGTTGTTGCACGAGCTCGTCTTGGCATTTTTATCTCTTATGTTTCGGTTTCGGTTTTTTCAGTAGCCTCAGCTTCTGGAGCCGCCTCAGCCGCCGGAGCTGCTTCACCTATCGGGGCAGCCCCAATGGGCTGGGCAGTTCGTTTACTTCCGTACTTACTTCGCCCCTGGCGGCGGTTGGCAACCCCGGTGGTATCCAGTGCCCCGCGGATGATGTGGTAGCGGACGCCGGGTAAATCCTTTACCCTTCCGCCGCGAATCAAGACCACCGAGTGTTCCTGAAGCTCATGCCCCTCACCGGGGATATAAGCGGTTACCTCTATGCCACTGGTCAGCCTCACCCTGGCTATCTTGCGCAGTGCCGAATTAGGCTTCTTGGGGGTGGTAGTCTTAACTTGGACACAGACCCCCCTCTTCTGCGGGGAGCTCTTCCCCGGCACAAGCCTGTTCTTAAGCGCATTGTAGCTAAGGTGCAGTGCTGGTGCTTTGGTCTTCTTTAGCACCTGCTTGCGCCCTTTCCGTATAAGCTGGTTAACCGTAGGCACTTCTTCCTCCTTGCCCACACAACTATAATGGATGAGCTATAGCTCATCCATTAAAAGCTGACTTTCAATCCTTAGCCGTCAGCCGAAACTGCTGAGCGTTAGGGTGTAATATTATCACACTAATAGCTATATGTCAACAAATCTGGTATAAATTATGCTTGACAAAGCTTTTGCCTTGTGTTAGTATTTGGACGATGACAAGCTTGGAGACGTGAGTAGGGAAGTTGGTGATCGTAAGCCAAGCAGCGGCTTGGTGAATTTCACCAAGCCGCTATTTTATGTCCAGCACATTAACAATTGAATACTGAGGGCTAATATCAAATCTGAAGCAGGTCAAGCGGAATAAGGCGCACGGTGGATGCCTTGGTATCAAGGGCCGAAGAAGGGCGTAGCAAGACTGCGATAAGCCTCGGTGAGCTGTCGAGCAAGCCTAGCCGGGGATTCCCGAATGGGGCAACCCGTCCTTCCTAAAGAAGGACACCCCCAGCTCAACACATAGGCTGGGGGAGGTAAGCGGGGGAAGTGAAACATCTCAGTACCCCGAGGAAAGGATAATTATTCCCTGAGTAGCGGCGAGCGAAAGGGGAAGAGCCCAAACCCTATAAGCTCAGTGGCTCTGGAGCCTATGTTTATAGGGGGTTGCAAGGCAGACATGACCCAGTCCAGAATGGGTCAGGGAGTTACAAACCAAACCCTAGTTGAAGGTCCCTGGAAAGGGTAACCATAGAGGGTGAGAGTCCCGTAAGCGAAAGGGGTAGGCTCCTTGTCTGTACTTAAGTACCACGGGACACGAGAAATCCTGTGGGAAGCTACCCTGACCACAGGGTAAGGCTAAATACCCTTGATGACCGATAGTGAACAAGTACCGTGAGGGAAAGGTGAAAAGTACCCCAGGAGGGGAGTGAAATAGAACCTGAAACCGTATGCTTACAAGCAGTCAGAGCGAGCCGCAAGGCGAGTGATGGCGTGCCTATTGAAGAATGAGCCGGTGAGTTGATTTATGTGGCTGGTTAAGCAACTGGCGTTGCGGAGCCGAAGCGAAAGCGAGTCTTAATAGGGCGATTTGGTCGCATGGATCAGACCCGAAGCCGGGTGAGCTACCCATGGCCAGGGTGAAGCTTCGATAAAATCGGAGTGAAGGCCCGAACCTTTCAGTGTTGCAAAACTGTAGGATGAGCTGTGGGTAGGGGTGAAATGCCAACCGAACCCGGTGATAGCTGGTTCT
>CAYWCO010000003.1:0-35316 GCA_964456815.1 uncultured Dehalococcoidales bacterium
CCTATATAGAGCCGAGCTTATCACTGGCTGCCTACTATTTTATCTTTATGCTCCTGCTCGTGGTAAAGCCAACAGGTATCATGGGAAAGTAGAGATATGGATAGATTCGGAGTTATCTTTAAAAAGCCTTTTATGCTGGGGTTACTTGGCTTAATCTTAGTCGCATTAGCTACTTTGCCCTTCTATGGCTCGCTTTATCTTATCATATTAATAACCGCCATCTTGATGTATATCATCCTCACGGTGAGTTGGGTTATCTTTTCCGGTCCTACCGGTTACATGTCACTGGCGTCAGCCGCCTTCTTCGGGGTTGGCATATATGCTTCAGCTATATTACTGCCTAACACGGGGCCGGTCTTACCCCTGCTGGTGGTAGTAGTTATTGGCGGTCTCATCAGTTTCATGCTGGCTCTTCTCATCGGCGCTTTGACTTTAAGACTGAGGGGCATATATTTTGCTATCTTCACTTTTGGGCTCCTTGAGCTCATCAAGCAGCTTCTCCTGTACTGGGAGATTACTATAACCGGCACGCGTGGCAGATTCATCGTCCTAGTAGATACCGACACTATTTTTTACATAATGCTGGGTATTTTCGTGGCGTTAATGCTTACCGCCTACTTTATCCGACACTCTAAATTCGGCCTGGCCCTGCAGAGCATCGGTGAAAATGAGGAGGCGGCGGCTCACAGCGGCGTTAATGTAACTATGGTGAAGGTTATCACCTTCGCCATCAGCGCCTTCTTCATGGGGGCGGCGGGGGCAGTCATAGCCACAAAATGGACATATATTGACCCATACATCGCCTTTAATCCCCTCTTCTCTTTTCTACCGGTTATGATGGCTATCTTTGGCGGTACGGGACTGTTTTATGGTCCGGTAATAGGTGCAACTATTTTTGCCTACCTGGAAGAAGTGTTACTAACCAAGTTTCCCTATTATTACATGCTTCTTTTCGGCGCCGTATTAGTGGGGACTATATTATATCTGCCCAATGGGCTGGTAGGACTGATACCGAGGTTGGTACAGAAGTGGCGGAAAGGAGGTTCGGCAAGGCAAAGTGCGAATACTTGAGGGTGAAAAGGTAACTAAATACTTTGGCGGGTTAGCCGCCGTATCAAAGGTTGACTTTAATGTGGAGCGTGGTGAAATCGTAGGTCTGATTGGTCCCAACGGGGCTGGTAAAACAACGCTGTTTAATTTAATATCGGGAGCTCTTCCCCTTAAATCAGGGGTAATAAAATTTAAAGGTGAGAAGATTAGTGGCCTAGAGTCACATCAGATATGTAGGAAGGGAATGGCGAGGACATTTCAATCAGTTAAAGTTTTCGGTAATATGCCGGTTTTTCAGAATGTATTGTTGGGCTCAATGTTCGGAACGCCAACCGCTATGTCATCGGCGGATGCCACCAGTGAAGCCACACAGTTACTGGAGTTTATCGGACTCTCGGCAGTGAGCGCGACCCCGGCTAAGGACTTAACCCTGGTTAACCAGAAGCGGGTGGAGGTAGCCAGGGCGTTAGCCACCAAGCCAGAACTACTCTTGCTTGACGAGCTGATGGCGGGGTTGAACCCCACTGAGGTGGCTGAGGCTATGGAGTTGGTAACCACCATTCGGGATAGGGGGGTTACCATCTTTATGATTGAGCATGTCATGAAGGCAATTATGAGCGTATGTAACCGAATTATGGTGTTCCATCACGGTGAGAAGATTGCTGATGGAACACCACAGGAGATTACCACCAGCAAAAAGGTTGTGGAAGTATATTTGGGGGAGTAGGCTCATGTTGGAAATTAAAAATATTGATACTTTTTATGGCAAGTTTCAGGCCTTGTGGGATGTTTCTTTAAGAATTGATGAGGCAGAAATAGTTGGCTTAATTGGCGCTAACGGGGCTGGCAAAACTACACTGCTTAATACAATATCTGGTTTAATATGTCCAGCTTCAGGTAGTGTAGAGTTCCTTGGCCAGAGGATAGACGGGCTAGCACCTAACACCATTGTGGAAAGGGGTCTTTCTCACGTGCCCGAGGGGAGAAGACTTTTTACCGACATGACGGTGCGTGAAAACTTGGAAATGGGTGCCTATCCTCACCATGCGTGGAAGTGTAGGGAGGAAACATTTAAGGAAGTTTATAAAATTTTCCCCGGGTTGCAAGAAAGGGAGCACCAATTAGCCAGAACATTAAGCGGTGGCGAGCAGCAAATGGTAGCTATGGGTCGGGGCTTGATGTCACGGCCGAAACTGTGCATGTTTGATGAGCCATCGTACGGGCTGGCACCGAGATTGTTAACGGAAGTTTTTGAGGTTGTAAAGTCGCTGCGTAAGCAGGGGATTACCATCTTGCTGATTGAGCAGAACGTTCGAAATACCCTGGAGATAGCTGACCGGGCATACGTGCTGGAGAATGGTCGGGTGGTCCTGGAGGGGGCTTGTAACAAGCTCCTCAAAATTGAATATGTGAAGAAGGCATATTTAGGACTATAGCTTAACTGAAGAGTGCTATAACTTCTGGTGACGCACAAGGTTGGGGGGAGGTCTGGGGAGCGGCTTGACTGTGCGTCATGTTTTTTTAGGTGCTATAATTGGGAAACCATGGTACGTTTGAGCTTCTACGGCGGCATCAATGAGATTGGCGGGAATAAGATACTCCTTGAAGATGAAGAGCGGAGGCTTTTTCTTGATTTTGGTTTTCCCTACAAGAGGCACAAGCTTTTCTATGAGGAGTACCTGAAGCCCCGGAGCGGCGCCGGGCTGCTTGACCCTCTGGCGCTGGGCTTACTTCCCCCGCTGGAGGGAATTTATCGAGATGACCTGCAGATGCCAGGTCTCTGGCAACAGTTCCGTGATACCCCTTCCTATCGGAGGCTTGAGCAGGTTGACGGGGTGCTGCTATCCCATGCCCACCTTGACCATTCGGGGCACATTTCTTTCTTGAGGGAGGACATCCCGGTGTACACAACCTCGGTGACGGCGTTTGTCATCAAGGCGATGCAAGACTCAGGAAAGACCGATTTTGACCAGCAGGTGTGCTATTTCAGCCCCACCCTGAGGGAATGCCCCGCCGGTTGGAAGCAGACGGCTTTTCTTACCAGTAATCTGCCCCGTCAGCAGCGGCGGTTTTGCCTTGCCGATACGGAGCCTCAAGCCCTCAGCCCGGATGCGCTCCAGTTCTGGGAGTGGGGGTTCTGGGAGAAAACAGCCAAGCAAAAAGACCTCTCCTCCTGCCCGATGACCAGCCACAGCGACTGTAGCTTTAACCTGCGCTGTTTTCCCGTGGACCATTCTATCCCCGGTGCCTGTGCCTGGGGCATTGAGACCGGCTCGGGGTGGGTGGTCTATAGCGGCGACCTGCGCTTTCACGGCAAACGCGCTGAGCTTAGCCGGAGTTTTATTGAGGGTGCTGCCGCCCTGCGTCCGAAGGTGCTCATCTTAGAAGGCACCAATGTGGAGCGCGAGAGCAATGTTACCGAGCATGAGGTATATGAAAACGGGCTGAAGGCTATTAAGGGTTCAAAGGGTCTCGTTATTGCTGATTTTTCTCCCCGGGATGTAGACCGCTTGCTTACCTTTCTGCAGATTGCCAGGGAAACGGGCAGGAAACTGGCCATACTGCCCAAGGACGCCTATCTATTAAAGACCATGCGTCTTCTGGAGCCGGAGACACCGGATGTTGCCCGGGAGGAGAGTATCGCTATTTACCAGGATACCATTGCTAGTAGATACCCCAGCTTGTGGGTAAGAAATATCTGCCAGGAGTATGAGAGCAGGATTGTTCTGGCTGAGGATGTAGCTTCGGCTCAGGAAGATTTTATTCTCTGCTTCAGCTTCTTTGACCTGAACGAGCTGCCAAGCATTCACCCCAGGGCAGGCAGTCTCTACGTTTATAGCTCCAGCGAGCCTCATGACGAGGAGCAGGAGATTGACTTCCGCCGCCTGCATAAATGGCTTGAGCACTTCGGGCTCAGGGGCTTTGGACTTCCCGTGGAGATTAAAAAAGGTAAAAAAGTTGAGTGGGAGGTTCCTGATGCCGAGAGGGGGCTACACGCCTCGGGTCATGCCTCTGGCGCCGATTTGCTGAGGATTGCTCAGGAGATAAAGCCCGAAATTCTCATTCCCGTCCATAGCGAGCGTCCTGGCTTCTTTGTTGAGCACCTATCCGGTAGCAAGATGAGTGTTGTTCTCCCCGCCATGGGGGGAACAGTTGAGATATGACCCTGACTATTTCAGGATGTAGATAGCGCCGTTGGTGGCGTCCATCCTTACTTTCTGCCCCGATTTAATCTTTGATGCGCCCTGTTGGGTATTGACGATGGTGGGCACTCCGTATTCCCGCCCGATGATGGCGGCATGGCACAGGGTTCCCCCGGTATCGGTGATTATGCCTCCGGCCAAGCCGAAGACCGGTGTCCAGGTGGGGTTGATGGCGGGGCAGACCAGGATGTCGCCCCGCTTTACCTTTTTTAGGTCCTCGTACTTAATCACCACGCGGGCTGTTCCCTCAGCCTCTCCGGGGCAGCCGCAGATACCCCAAAGGTTTGCCTTTAGCTCTGGCTTCGGCTGGGGCATTTCTCCGACAACGAGCTTTATGGCGACGACATCCTTGGAGGGTAATAGGTCCATTTCTACGGCTTTCTCTTCGCTGGCTCGCTCGGTTAGGACGGAGGGCTTGGGGGCATTTTGCCATTTTTCCCAGGCAGCCCGCCGCATGCTGGTTAACCAGCGCATGTCATGCGCCTCAGGAACCATCAGCACCCGGTCAATTTCATCCGGCTTCATCATAAAAATATCTTCGGGGGCATCAATCGTCCCTTTCTGGACGAGCCTTCGCCCCATTGCCAGATAGCCGCGGCGCATAAGGGCCTGGATGAAAAGCTCACAGTATAGGTTGTGCTCCTCGCTGTATGAGCTTGCCTTACCTGCTAGGCGTATCATGCTCTGGAACAGGTTCTTCTCCTCCGCCGGTACCCGCTTAAGAAAAGCAGCTATAGCCGCTTCTCTCTTTTTGGCTAGGCCGGCTCTGATGGCTTCCAGGTCATAGCTTGAACCTCTCATGATACTATCCTTAACCAGCCCTATCGGGGTAGCCGGGTCTTCCAGCCAGTAGGGTTCGGTGAAGTCGTTGAAGCGCCTCATCCGCCACCCCCCGATATCGTCGGTCCTCATGTAGTCCGTGAACTTTTTGAGCCATTCCTTGCCCTTTTTTGATTGCTGGAGTTTGGCGAGGATGGCTTGGGGCTTGTTTTTCTTGAAGACGCTTTCCAGCTTCATCTTGATGGCAAGCTTGCCAAACTCCCACAGCTTCTTGTCCATCTGGTAGAGCTTGTTGCCGAAGCCCCGCATCATGTCCTGGAACTCGGGGTCCTGGTCCCTTATGCCGAAACGCTCCTTGGTCATCGTCTCGAACAGTAACCAGGCGTTATTTGACGTATACATACCCAGGAAGTGGATTTCCCACATCCTCATGTAGGCGTGCATCAAATCATGGTTGTGGTGGTACAGTTGAAGGTTGGTGGCATTGTCAACATCAAGCTCCTTGAGCTTGTTATAAATGCTCAGCAGTTCTTGTTTGTGACCGGCCCAAAGGCTATCAAAGTCCTCAAGCCAGGGGCGCAGTGCCTGGCGGAATTTGACCTCACGTTGGGCAATCTCTTTGGGGTCTCTTACGATGTGGAAGGCACAGTAGATGCTGCCGTTCAAGGTGCGCAGCTCCCAGCCTTTGCAGGTGGGGATGCTCAGCTCGGTACAGGCGGTCTTAAACCCATGGCTGCAGTATTTCACCCAGTGCCAGGCGTAGAGGGGGGTTAGTGGTGGTACGCTGTGCGTTCCATCAAAGAACCAGGAATGCATCTGGGGGAGGTCAATCTCCTCAATGTAATCAGAACCTATGGTCTTATCCCAGATTTTAAGCTTCGGCTGCTTTTTCTTCGGCAACTTTCTCCCCTGTCTGGTTCTAGGCTAGGTAGAACGATTCCTATTATCGGGTCTATAGAATCTTTTGGCAATCAGGTCAATCATACGGTCGGTAACCGATTCCGCTTTCTTAGCTGCCACCTTTGCCGGGCGGGTCTGGAGGAGAAATATATTATTGGGTGGGGGGAAGGCGGGGTCAATCACCCATTCCATGTCCTGCGGCTTACCCAGGCGCTCCTCAAGTTTCATCGCCAGTTTAGCTATGGCTATTATCTCATCATTGCTAAGGCAGGGTACTTTCTGCTTCTTCAGCGGCACATTATCCCAGCCAACCCCTTTTTTCTTGTTTATTACCTGTTTTGCCTTTCTGCCAGTATAGGTCTCCAGTATAGCGAAGCTCTTTTTGTCCACCACAAACCTGTCCACACTCTCCGCTCCGCTGACCACCCCTTCCCCCAGACCCCAGTTGGCGTCGATTACTATCCTGGAGGTGTCACCGGTGACCGGGTCGACGGTGAAGGCAATGCCGGCGGAGCGGGCATTTACCATCTTGGAGACAGCAACACCGAGTTCGTCCCCCGTGACGGGGATATCTTTATTAACGCGGAAGGCAATAGCCCGGGCAGTATAGGCGCTTGCCCATACCTTCTTCACCTTGTCCACCACATCCTCAATGCCAGTAACGTTCAGGTAGGTCTCAAACATGCCGGGGCGGCTCTCCGTCCCCGCTGACCGCACCGAGACGGCAACATCGGCAGCTCCCACCTTTTTGCCCAGCTCCTTGTAGTGTGAAGCTATCATTTTCTTTATGCTTTCCGGTATCTCTTTGCTTTCAATTATGCCCCGGATGTCCCGGCTCACTTTATCAAAGACGGCAATGTTCTGGCCCTTGAGCTCGCCGAGGTGGCTCGCGTAGCGTGAAATTTCCCCGGCGGCTCCGCTCTCTTTAGCGAATTTGCGGTACAGGGCAATGGAGAGGGCGAAGCCCGGGGGGACGGGTAAGCCCATCCGAATCATCTCTCCGAGGTTAGCACACTTCTTACCTACCAGCTTGTTGTGCTCTCGCCCCAGCTCCTCGAAGCTGAATATTAGTTTACCAGAACCCATTTGAGGCTAAGTATAGCAGCAAACTGTTCGGTTCGTCCATATCCCCATTATCTTTTTCCCAAAAATTAGGCAGAAAATGCTGTGTTTGTTGACAAATAGGCTGAGTATGTCAAATAATAATCGGAAGCGCAGGACTTGAATTAAAGAGCAGGGGGAACAGGCAGGGTTGTTACTTCAGGGGAAGGTAGCGGTAATTACCGGCTCAACAGCCGGCATCGGTAGGGTGGGTGCCATTGCCTTTGCCCAGGAAGGCGCCAGGGTCATTGTTAGCGGCCGGAACCGCCAGCGGGGGGAGGAGGTTGTGGGCATAATAAAGGAGCAGGGTGGCGAGGCAAGCTTTGTTCTGGCTGATATGCTCAGGATAGCTGATATTGAGCGGCTGATAAAAAAGGCGGTTGATACTTATGCTCGGCTGGATATCTTCTGGCATAATGCCGGCATTGTTGGCCCGGACGATATTGAAAATATCACCGAAGAGATATATGATAATATGATGACGGTACACCTTAAAGCCGCCGTCTTCGGTGCCAAATTTGCCGCCCCCGAGATACGCAAAGCCGGAGGGGGGTCAATTTTATTTACCGGCTCGGTTGCCGGGCTGAAACAGTCCGGTTATTCAATTACCTATTCGCTGGCAAAGACCGGACTTATAATGCTGACCAGGAAACTCGCTGTAGATTTGGCTAAAGATAACATACGGGTCAATTGTCTCTGCCCGGGTCGGGTGAAAACACAGATGAGAATATCTGTCGCCGAGCAAAGGGCGCGAGCAATGGGCATTGACCCCAATGAGTGGAACGAGAGGGACAGACAGCGCATACCTCTGGGCAGGTTCATCACGGAAAAGGAGGTAGTTGAGGGGGCGTTATTTCTTGTCTCAGGCGGGGCTTCCTCAATTACCGGCGTTGCCCTCCCGATTGACGGGGGCTTCCTGGCAGTATAAAATTTGCTGAAAGCTTTTAGATAAACTCAAGATTAAACGCTTTTTATAATGCTAACCAAATAGTAAGGAGGAGTATTGAATGGGAAGGTTAGACAACAGGGTAGCCATAGTCACCGGTGGCGCCAAGGGCTTGGGCAAAGCCTACTGCCTGAGAATAGCCGAGGAGGGAGCCAGGGTAGTTGTGGCTGACATCCTTGAGCGGGAGGCAGAGGAAACAGCCGGCGAAATCAAGGCAAAGGGTGGTACAGCCATAGCAATAAAAGCCGATGTCACCTCTGAGGCTGATACCCGGCGCATGGCTGAGGAGACAGTGCAGGAGTTTGGGCGAATTGATATTCTGGTTAACAACGCCGGCTTCTACCATGGGATGTCCAGAAAGCCGTTCAATGAGATTTCCTCAGAAGAGTGGGACAAGATGCTGGCGGTGAGCGCCAAGGGGACATGGATATGCTCTAAAGCAGTATTCCCCCAGATGAAGAAACAGGGGAAGGGCAAGATTATCAATGTATCCTCCGAGGCAGTTTTTGCCCCGACCAAGGGCCTGATTCACTATACTGCTGCCAAGGCGGCGGTTATCGGCATCACCCGTGTTCTTGCCGGAGAGCTGGGGCAGTATAATATCTGTGTTAATGTAATAGTCCCCGGTGTTATTGATACCCCGGCAACCAGAAGTTACGTCAATATGGAAAAGATGGATGCTAGCTCGGTGCCCATGGGGCGTTTTGGAAAACCCGAGGACATAGTTGGCGCCGTTGTCTTCTTTGCCAGCGATGATAGCGACTTTATTAGCGGTCAAACATTGCTAATCGACGGTGCCAGGCGGGTAAATTAGAAGGAGTATTGAATGGGAAGGTTAGACAACAGGGTAGCTATAGTCACCGGCGGTGCCAAGGGCTTGGGCAAGGCTTTTTGCTTTGGTCTGGCTAAAGAGGGGGCTAAGGTAATGATGGCGGTACACCGCATGGATGAGGAATCAACAAAATCGGTCAAGGAGATAGAGGCCAAGGGCGGCGCCGGCGTGGTGGTGGATGTTACCAAAGAGGAAGACACTATCCGCATGGCTGAGGAGACAGTCAGGAAATTTGGCCGGATTGACATTCTGGTCAATAATGCCGCCTACTACTACGGAGTGAGCAGGAAGCCCTTCTACGAGGTTTCGCCGGAAGACTGGGACCGGGCGCTGGCGGTGGGTGCTAAGGGAGCCTGGCTATGCGCCAGAGCAGTATTCCCCCAGATGAAGAAACAGGGGAAGGGCAAGATTATTAACCTGTCTTCTGAGGTAGCCTTCTCCCCGACCAAGGGAATGATTCACTATGTTACTTCTAAAGCGGCGGTCATCGGCATCACCCGTGTCCTTGCCGGAGAGCTGGGGCAGTATAATATCTGTGTTAATGCCGTAGCCCCTGGCTTTACCGATACTCCAGCGAGCTGGACCATTGGCGACGTTAGCAAGTTTGACGTAAGTTCCACCCCTCTGGGGCGTGTCGGGGTACCCGAGGACATAGTTGGTGCCGTTATCTTCTTTGCCAGCGATGATAGCGACTTTATTAGCGGTCAAACGTTACTGGTTGATGGTGCTAGGCGGGTACACTAGGAGGGGTAAATAGTTTACTCTAACCAAGCTGTGCTATAATAGGCTCAGCCTTCGTTTATTAACTCAAAGGCCATATTTCGTAAGTAGAAGGTTAAGGAGGAGAGAGATGCCCTGGATGTGGAACTTATATACGAGGGAGTTCATGCCGCAACGGGACCTGAAGAAATACCCGATGTGGTTCATGAACTTTTCCCACAGCTACCCGGCATGGACCCCGCTGTTTGGCTGGATGTGGAATTATCCCTTAGCTCACGGTCTCACCTATGGCGTCAATGAGGGGTGGATACCCACCATCAGGGGGAGTGAGGTTCGCAATATAGATGGCTGCGCCCTGGCTGGTGCCCTAAGGATTAGCGACGAGGCTGAGATAAAGGAGAGGGAGAAGAACTTTAAGAAGTTCATACTCGAAGAGTATGCCCCCAACTGGGACAAGCTTTACAAGAGTATGGAGAGTGAGCTGGTAGGGCTGTGCCAGAAATTCAGGATCTTTGATTACGAAAAGGCAACCCAGTACGAGTTATATAAGCTATTCAGGGAAGGGGTACAGCTTCTCTACCGGGAATGGGAAACCCATTTCTATATGATATACCCCCTTTATGAAGCCTACTGGAAGTGCATCCAGATTGCTACGGAATATGGTGGGGTGAAGGAGTTTACCCCCACCTGGCATAAGATAATTCGCGGCTATGATAACGACCTCTTTGTTCAGGATAAGGCGCTGTGGGAGCTGCGCAGCCGTGTCATCAAGCTTAAGATTGATGATGTCTTTAAGAATAATCCTGCCTCCGAGGTCATCCCCGCCCTGAAGAAGACCCCGGCGGGTAAGGAGTGGCTGGAGAAGGAGCTTCATGATTTTCTGGTGGTGAAGGGCTATGGTTGGCGCTCGCCGCGGATGATGGAGTTCATCGTGCCTTCATGGTGGGAAGACCCAACGCCGGCTATTGCCCACATTCAGCAGTACCTTACGCTATCAAGTGACCCCAATGAGCCGTTTACCCTTGATAATATAAGGCCTAGATTGGCCAAGGAGCGGGAAGAGCTAACCCGCGAGCTTATTGATAAGGTGAAGGCGGCAAAATATCCCGATATGGACTGGTTCCTGGCGCTGCTTAAAGTTGGTCAACTGTCAAGCTCCTTCAGTGAGAGCCATGATACGGCATGGGAACAGGGATGCCATACCACCTTCCGTTACCTTGTGAGGAAGATTGGAGAGAGACTGGTGAAGTTTGGTACTATTGAGGCTTCCGAGGATATGTTCTTTTTCATCCCCGATGAGCTTGAGCTGTTCATCGCTTATCCTGACTCATACGAGGTCAAGGACCTTGTTGCGGAACGAAAGAAAACGTGGACGGCACAGAAGGAATATCGGACACGTCCGCCCATTGTTTCCAGTAGACTGTTAACGCCGGAGGATATAAATAAGCATCAGGAGTCTGTTCACGATGCCATAGTTTCCAAGGTTGTTGCTGGAGAGTACGCTCCCCCCAGGCCTGAAACCGGTGCTATCTCCTTTGGTAACTGCGGTAGCCCCGCCGGTACTGTCGAGGGCAGGGCACGCCTCGTGATATCGGACGCCGATATTTTTAAGGTGCAGCCAGATGAAATTGTGGTTTGCCCGTCTATGTCTTCGGGATGGACGCCGGTGCTCCCGCTGGTTAAGGGGATAGTCACCAACGGTGGTGGCCCTCTCAGCCATGCTTGTATTCACTGCCGGGAGTACGATATTCCCTTGGTGTCAAACACGCGTGATGGCACAATGGTTGTCAAGGATGGTGAAAAAATCCGGATTGACGCCGACGAAGGGTTGGTCTTTCGGGTAAAATAGGCTAGTTGACATAACACTTAAGTGCCTTTGCTGATTAGGAGCGCATTACCGTTAGGATGAGCGTGTTTCTGAACTTTATTACGGGTGATTAATATTAAATTTGGGGGAAAAATGCGTAGTTATACCGGTAAGCTGTTGCGGCTTAATCTGAGTAAGGGTGAGAGCCACACTGAGGATATTCCTGAGCAGTTGATGAAGGATTTCCTTGGTGGGCGTGGTCTTGCCGCTAAATACCTCTATAGTGAGCTCAGTCCCAGCGTGGAGCCCCTGGGGCCGGATAACAAGCTGTTGTTCATGATGGGGCCACTTGGCGCTACTACGGCGATGTCTGTTTCCAGGATGGTGCTGGTAACCAAGAGCCCCCTTACCGGAACCATAGCCAAATCGGTTATGGGTGGCAACTTCGGCGCCTACCTCAAGTTTGCCGGGTTCGACGGAATCATTGTTGAAGGTGAGGCTGAGAAGCCAGCATATGTGCATATTGACAAGGATGGAGTTCGTATTCTGGATGCGGGCGAGCTCTGGGGGCTGGATACCCAGGAGACGCATGCCAAACTGCGGGAACGTCATGGCAAATTAACACAGGTCGCCTGTATTGGGCCGGCAGGGGAGAAGCTTATTCGCTATGCTATCATTATCAGTGAGCGCCGCTGTGGTGGGCGCGATGGCGTCGGTACCGTAATGGGCGCCAAGAAGTTAAAGGCTATCGCGGTAAACTCATCCGGTCCCCTCAGCGTACATGAGCCGGAGCAGTTCAGAAAGCTGGCCAGGGAACAGATTGGAGGCTTAAAGACCAGTTCCAAGCGAATTAATATGACCAGCTTTGGCACATCATACCTGACGCTGGGCTTCGAGAAGATGGGCATATTCCCGGTAAAGAACTTTCAGGAGGGGCACCTTGAAGGTGTGGAGAAGATAGCTCAGGAAGAATTCGCCAAGATAAAGACCAAAAACGATGGCTGCTATGGCTGCATGACAAAGTGTGGCCAGGTACGCGAGGTAACCGAGGGTCCCTATGCTGGTGCCTTGAGCGAGGGTCCCGATTATGAGACCATCTGGTCTCTGGGGGGCAATTTAGGTATTACTGATAAGGCTTATCTGGTGGCAGTGGACTCCCTCTGTGACCGGCTGGGCATGGATACCGTCAGTGCCGGTAATTCCATTGGCTTTGCCTGTGAGCTGTTTCAGAGAGGAATTATTACCGATAAAGATACTGATGGGCTCGACCTTACCTGGGGTAATGAGGGGGGGCTAATGAAGCTGGTTGAGAAAATCGGGAAGCGGGAGGGGTTTGGGAAGCTGCTTGGTGAAGGGACTAAGCGAGCCGCCGAGCATATCGGCAAGGGTGCTGAGGCTTACGCTATGCAGGTCAAGGGCCTTGAGCTTCCAGCATATGAACCCCGTGCCGTCAAGGGCTATGGGCTAATCCTTGCCACCTCAAACATAGGTGGTAACCACATGTATGGTCGCGCCAGAAAGGACTTAGCTGGCGCCACCGATAGATTTGCCGACGAAGGTAAGGGCGAAGACGCTGCCCAGGCTCAGATAGGGCAGGCGGTGGAGGACTCGGTTATTCAATGTAGCTTTACTCCGGCTACCGGCTTTACCCCTGAATTGCGTTGTGGCTTGCTGGTGGCAGCTACCGGCTTTAATGAGTTTAGCGACCCCGCCTATCTGGACAAGATAGGGGAAAGAATTCTTTGCCTTGAGCGTTCCTTTAATGTCCGTGAGGGGTTCGGTCGCAAGGACGATACCCTCCCCTCAAGAATGCTGACTGAGCCGCTTCAGAATGCCGGTCCGGCTACGGGTCAGATGATGCGGAAGATGGATACGCTTCTGGATGAGTATTATGATGCCCTCGGCTACACTCGCCAGGGCATACCCTCAGTAGAGAAGCTAAAGCAGTTGGGCTTGGAGTGGGTGGTAGAGGACATCAAGAAATTTATTAAGTGAGCCGCCTATTTCTCCACCTTCTGGCGCTGGCGGTAGGCTTCAATGTAGCGTCGGGCGCGCTTGTCACGACCCAGAACAAGGTCGCCGGCTAGAATAATCGGGCGCACCTTAGCCGCATCCACAATGAGACAGGTCACTCCGGCAGCCGCCGCCATAACGACGAAGGCATTATTGAGCAACTCGCGGTCGGGCAAGCCGAAGGAAATATTGCTGGCGCCCAGTGTCATGTTCACTCCCAGCTCGGCCTTAATCCGCCGGATGGCTTCTATCACTGCCGCCCCGGAGCTGGGTTCGGCTCCTACAGCGAAAGCAAGGCAATCAATCACTAAGTCCTCACGGGGGATGCCTGCCGCCTCGGCTTGCTTAACTATCTTGTGAGCAACGCGCAGCCGCCCCTCAGCATCCTTTGGTATACCCTCGTCGTCCTGCACCAGACTGACGACTGCTGCCCCATATTCCTTGATTAGAGGTAGAACCCTTTTCAAGGAATGCTCTTCACCGGTAACCGAGTTAACCAGCGGCTTACCCTTGTATACCTTGAGCGCCGCTTCTAAAGCATCAGGGTTAACACTGTCAAGGCATAGGGGTGTATCTACGGTTTGAGTCACTGCCTTCACCACCTTGGGCAGCAAGGCTACCTCGTCAACACCGAATGTACCCACGTTGACATCAATAATGTCCGCCCCGGCCTCAGTTTGAGCCAGGGCTTCCTTGCGCACAATCTTAAGGTCGCCTGCCTTGAGAGCCTCGGCTAGTTTTTTCTTACCGGTGGGATTAATACGCTCGCCGATAAGCACCGTGGGCTGGTCGTCACCGATGATTACTTCCTTGCTTGGGCTTGATACTCTGGTCTCCATCAGCTAGTTTTCTCCCTCCTGCCGTCTATAATCCTGTATTGTCCCAGGTAACTTGCCTGAATGAAGCTCTGCTCAAATTTAGGAGCGCTTGCCAGTTCAATGTAGCTGACCCTTGAGGCAACAGCCTGCGCCTTAGCCCGCTGGCTGAGGGAAATCAGAGCCAGCTTGGCGCCCATGCCGGCGGCGTTTCCCGCCTGCCGGAAGCGGTTCAGGGGCAGTGATGGCAGCATGCCCGTTGCCACGGCGCTGGCCACATCAATGTAGGTGCCAAAGGCTCCGGCAATTATCACCTGCTTAATTTCAGCCTCAGAGCAGCCGCTCGCTTCCAGAAGCACCTGGATACCGGTGCGAATGGCTGACTTTGCCAGCTGCAGTTCTCTCACGTCGTGCTGGGTGATAGTAATGGCTGGCTTTCCCTTCCGCTCCTCCCTGCTGACTAATATAAACTCGTGTTGTCCTTTGTAGCGACGCACGCGGGGGTGGCTCTTTACCAGCCTGCCGCCTTCATCAATGGCTTCCGCCAGATAAAGCTGGGAGAGGGCGTCGAGTATGCCCGACCCGCAGATGCCAACCGGCGGCGCTCCATTAATGGTCTGGTACTGGATGCTGTCACCGTCTATGCGCAGGCGTTCAATAGCTCCGTCGGCTGCCCGCATGCCATACTTGATATGGCCGCCTTCAAAGGCGGGGCCGGAGGCGCAGGAGGTGGCGGCTATCTTCCCCTTGCATATCAGGGAGACCTCGGTGTTAGTCCCGATGTCCAGCGCTATTGTTGTTCCCTTTGCCTGCCAGGCCTCTGTTGCCAGTAGCATGGCGACATGGTCGGCGCCGACGAAGCCGGCGATGTTGGGCAGCAGGTGTACATACGCCCCAGGGGCAATGTCTAGCCCCAGCTCGCTGGCCTTAACCTCCAGTGCCCGGCTGACGGCGGGGACGAAGGGGGAGAGGGCAAGCTGTTTTACCGGCAGACGGAGAAAGAGGTGATGCATGGCGGTATTGCCCACGACTACTGCCTCCACAATTTCCTCCGTCTTGGCACCAGCCTCAGCGCACAGGTCAGCGCTGAGCTTGTTGATGGCGTCAGCCGCCAGCTTCTGTACCGCCGCACCTGTATCTGGTGACTTTATCACCCCGGTAATGCGGCTGATGATGTCCTCTCCGTAGCTTATCTGGGGGTTCATCACCCCCCTGGCGGCTAAAGTCTGGCCGTTGCTCAGGTCAACCAGATAGCCGGCAATCTTGGTGGTGCCCAGGTCTATGGCTAACCCCAGCTGGCGGCTTTTGGGGGGAAGAACGGCTATCACTTCGTCGTTGCGGACTATGGTCTGGCACTCCCACTTCCACGACCGCAGCTGGTCGGAAAGGACGCGAAGGACATTAGTGTCAACCCTGTCGCAATGTAGCTTGTACTGCCGGTTTAGCGCCTTGAGCAGGCGGTCGGCATCAGCCTGCGATGCCTCCAGTGACGGGGTCTCTAGTTTCAGGTGGTAGGCTTGGACCGGCGGCTCGGGGCGGACTTTTACCTCCAGCCCCTCTACCTGGAGCCGTTGTGTGGTGGTCATGGACTCGGGGGGCACGGCTATTTTGCCATCACTGGTAGGGTAGGTCTGGCAGGCGAGCCGCCAGCCCTCTTTGAGTTCTCGGGGGGAGAAGGTCTCCAGTTCGCTGGGCGTTGGTTTGGAGACAGTCCCGCTCAGGACCTGCACCTTGCATGAGTGGCACGTTCCCTTGCCCCCGCATATACTGCTGATACCGACGCCGAGCCGGCGGGCGCAGGCTAGAAGTGACTCGTTCTTCCGGCACTTTCCTCTTCGACCTATCGGCTCGAAATTAACTGTGCAAACTGCCATTCTCTTCCTATTAAGCCTGTATTCTATAGGGGCAGGTTTCCCTGAGGTGGCAGCGGGCGCAGACCTCAGCCCGTGTCCATCTTGCCATCTTGGGGCCGATGCCTATGACCATGGAGGTTGATTTGAGGGGGACCATTATTCCCGAGGAGGTCAGGCTCACCCCAATTTCCCCTGCCGGTGCTATTTTTAGCAACTGCCGTTGCTCCTTTATTGGAAAACCGGGCATACCCGGGTTAACCGGGCTGCTTACCTCGTAGCCTCGCGGTGAGACCTCACCGGCGATAAGCTGGTAGGCTTCCGGAACCAGCATATCCACGGCGGCGCTGCCGATGCCGTCCAGGAGCATCCCTCGCAGAGGCTCACCCTGTTTAAGGTAGTCGCTTGCCTGCCTTTCCAGCTTGGGACCGATGGTGCCGATGGCAACAGCCAGCTCTTTGGACTTGGGGAAGACCGAGGGTATTAAAGAGCCGTGCACCACGGTGTTACCCTCCAGCGACACCTGCTCGGGACTCATCTCCGTTATAGAGCGGATTTCATAGGCTATGGCCGGCTCCAGGAGATGATTGCCATCTATGCTTGCCAGCAGTTCCCCAATCAAACTCTTTATCTCAGGCCTGACCTTAGCGCCTCCCCCCAATCCTTCCCGCTGCAGCACTTCGCTGGTCTTCAGGCTCAGGGGGATATCACGAATTACCGGCATATCTTCTCTCCGCTAGAGTGCCTATTTGTAGACGCCGTATTTCTTGACGGTATCGACGATCGCCCTGAGATTATCCCACTTTACCTCGTCAAAGAACGCCCCATTGGCCATGATATAGCCACCATCCTTGCCGCAAACATCAATGAGCCTCTTGGTGTGGTCTATGGCGTCCTGGGGTGTACCTACGGTCATCATGTCCATGGGCATGTTGCCCATTACGCAGGCAATACCATCTAGTGCCTTCTTGGCGGCAGCCATATCGGTCAGGTCGAACAACCATCCCGTCTTGCCTTTAGGCAGGTCCCGGATAACCTCCAGGCGTGAGTTATAGCCCCCCTCAGCCCAGAGAAGTGGTACCACTCCCTCATCAACTAAGCCCATGATGACCTTTTTGAGGCTGGGCCAGTAGAATTTCTTAAACTGCTCATCGGAGAGGAAACCATCAGCGCCCTTATGCAGGGGCATAAAAATTAGGGGATTTCCCGCCTGTTTTGCCGCGCCTACCCCCAGCTGAATAAACGCTGGAGTTAATGCTTCCATAGCCTCGAGGAGCTTATCGGGCTGGCGGTACATATCCGTCATTACCCCTCTAGTTCCCCTCAGGGTATCGCCAATCACGTCAAAGGGTGCTTTGCTAGCGCCAGCTTGGTAGGCGGGAAATCCTAGTGATGCCATCTCCACGTCGAAGCCACCCACAACTTGTATCCATTTCAGGGCTTCATCCCCGGCGTCCATCATAGCCTGATAGGCGGCTTTAACGGGGGGCGTACCGTAGGGGAAAAAGGGAACGGAAACTCCGTACATTTCGGTCAGGCTGGCGAGGGGAGGGAGCGTGGCGATGGGCTCCAGGGCTCCGAATACGCGCGATGGCCAGACGTAGTAGAAGAAATAGAGTGGGTTATGGATAAAGAGATCGTATTCATCCGCCTTCATGTATTCGCCTTCAATACACTGGTAGGTGGTTTCCTTAGAGACCCCGTGGCCGGGCCACTTGTATAGTTTGAAGTCAAGAATGTCGAGGAACTTCCCCGGGCTGGGTACGGCACAGCCGCCGTGCCCATCCGGCTGTAAGTCCATATAGAATTTTTTCCAGGTCGGTGCGATTTTGTCGTAATTATACATGACCTCGTGAGGGGTTAACCCGGAATAATAAGCGGGGCCAAAGCTGGGAATTAGAAAGACCGGCACCCTGTCCGGCTTTTTCTTGAGTTGAAGGGCGTCTTTTATCCGGGTTGTCCTTTCTTTGTGTAGCTTCTCAGCCTCAGGACTGGCAAACTTTACGCCCTCCGCTGAAATCCACCTTTGAAACAGCGCCTCCTGCCTTTCATCCGAGTTCATCTCTTCCCATTGTTTTTCCATATTTGTTGCCTCCTGTAGATTATCTGGGGATTTTTAACTGGCGCCGATCCATTTTTTGGCCAGGCTAACTCCGGCCATGGCGTCCTTGCCGTAGGCATCAGCGCCGGTGTAGTCCTTTATCTCATCACTCATCTGACCGCCGCCAATCATGACCTTTACCTTGTCTCTTAAGCCGGCAGCTTTTATGGCTTCTACGGTTTCCTTCATGGAATCAAAAGCCAGCGCCAAAAATCCGCTTAAGCCGACGATAGGGGCGCCGGTTTCCTTTATCTTATCGACGAACTTCTGCACCGGCACATCTGTGCCGAGGTCATGAACCTCAAAACCGTTAACATCTAGCATGAAGACGACGATGTCCTTACCGATGTCGTGTATATCCCCGGCAACAGTGCCGAAAACAACCTTACCCAGACGCTTGGTCTCCGTTGTCTTGGTCAGCTTCGGCTTAACCTTTTCGGTTATTGCCTTTAGTATTTCACCGGAATACACCAGGTCAGGTATGAAATACTCGCTATCGGCAAAGCGCTTGCCCACGATTTCCATGGCACGCCTGGCATCATCCATAATTTTGAGTGGGTCTTCATTGGCGTTCAGCCTGTCTTCAACAATCTTTAGAGCCTCTTTTTCCTTTAAATCGGCTAATGTGCTAACTAAATCAGCCATGCTTTTTTACCTCCTTGACCTGTATTTGGCTCGTTAGGCTGCTGGCATTAATGTGTTGAGAGCATCTAGTACCTCCTATTCTTCATTCAACCCAGATAAAATACGGAGACCGTTTGCCTCCTTGCTGGATTATAACCAAAGTCTCCCCTAATTTCAATTGGTTACTGGAAATTACCAGGCAGAAACTGTTTTGTCACCGGTAGCTAATTTTGCTATCAACCGGTTGGCGGTGTGAAGTCGCTGACAATACTGGGCACTTCTACTATCAAGATTGTTCCTTTGCCTGGCGCCGACTTTACTTCGAGGGTGCCACCCAGCAGCCGCGCCCGCTCCTGCATTCCGGCAAGACCGAGCTTCCCGCTGCGAGGAAGGTCATCTACTCTTCCCGGTAGGCTAAACCCCCGACCATTATCAGTAATGGTCAGCTTAACTTTATCTTTGGCGAACTCAATTACCACCCTGGTATCTGAGGCTTGAGCATGCCTCCTGATATTGTTAAGCGCCTCCTGAACGATACGGAACAACAGCAACTCAACTTCAGGCGAAAAACGCCTTTCTTCGCCAAGCACATTTAGGTCAGCAGCTATGCCATCGGATTCCTGCAGACCCTTCACTAATGATCTAACTGCCGGGATTAAGCCTAAATCGTCTAGTAGGGACGGGCGCAGATTCTGAATGAAGCGATGCACACCCTGCACCCCACGATTGAGCTGAGCCTGCAGGTCTTTAAGAAACAGGACCTCATTGGGAGCAAAACCTTGCTTTTTGCGAACGAAGTTATCCAGTTGCCGCGAAAGAGAGCCCAGGATCTGAGCCGTATCATCGTGAAGCTCGCGAGCAATACGTTTTCGCTCCTCTTCTTGAGCCCGGGTAATCTCCTTCAGGTAGTGGCGCAGGTTGTCCTCGGCGCGCTTGCGCTCGGTAACATCTTCTAAAGTCTCTATTGCCCCTATTATTTCTCCGCTGTTATCCCTGATCGGACTGGCGGTAAAGTGAAGCCACTTCCCCTTCCTCCCCAGGGCTTGAAAATAGTCCTCAGCTTCATAGGCACCGTCAATCAGGCGGGATTTTTCGCATTCTCGATAGTAGGTTTCAATCTCCCCGGCTGATGCTTCGTCCACTATTAAATCAGCCATAATCGGTCTTTTTTCAGTGTAGAACGCCCTCCACTGCTCATCGGTCCCGATTATTTCCCCCCTTTTTATGCCGGTAAGGGCTTCAATGGCTGTATTCCAGTAGGTGACTTCATGGGCTTTATTGAGTACAAACGATGGAATAGAGGAGCCATCGATAATCTTGGCGAGCATTTCTGAACCTAATAAACTTTGAGTCATACGTCTCAAGGTAATTCTTCCAGCGCGAGCCAGCCTTTTCTTAAGCCATATAGCACTGCTTCGGTGCGGGAGCCGACCCCTAGTTTATTAAAAATACTCCTCAGATTGCCTTCGACCGTGCGCCGGCTGAGGTGAAGCTCATTAGCAATTTCCTTATTGGTCATGCCCTTGGCTGCCAGCTTGATGATGTCTATCTCGCGGTCGCTGAGGTGCTCGGAGGGCCTTGCCGCTCGCGGAATCTTACCCGGGAATCTAAAACGATTTATGACCTTGCGGGTGATTATAGGGTCAAGCACCGGCTCACCCTTGTAGACAGCGCGGATAGCCCGGGTCAGCTTATCACCGCTGGCAGTCTTTAATAGATAACCGGCAGCGCCTGCCTCCAGTAGTCCGAAGACATACTCATCATCGTCATAGGCGCTTAGTATTAGCACCGCAGTAGCCGGGCGAATCAGCTTAATCTGTCTCGTCGCCTCAATCCCGTTAAGCTTGGGCATGGCGACATCCATGATTACCACGTCGGGTTTTAGCTCAGTGACCATCTGCACTGCCTCCTCCCCGTTACCAGCCTCACCTATTACGGTAAAGTTGTCCTCGTCATCTAAAAGTTTGCGGATACCCTGCCGCGTTATGGGGTGGTCCTCAGCTATGAGAACTTTAACAGCGCTCATAAATTCACCCTCCTAAGATTATTATACCCGAATACGATAGGTTGCCTCAAGCGTGGAATTACTTAAGGCAATATACCTAGTACTAGTACTTAATAGGTGAAATTTATGGCGTAGAATGCTCATCAACAAGGGTAACTCTAGCCATAAAAACGGGTGCGATGACGGATGGCGCGGGGCTTAAAAGATAGTATTCTAAAGTTGGTAATTAAACTGGGAGGTTAACTGTGGAGCCTGTTCTTGATTTCCCCAAGGTAAAAGCTATCGTAGAAAGCTACTCGGAAAAGGTTGATTCCCTTATAGATAGCTACGGCGATAAGAAGGAACAATTAATATCCCTGCTTCAGGATATTCAGGCTGAGTTCAATTACCTTCCCCAGGATGTGCTGGTAAGGGTCAGCCAGAAGCTGGATATCCCCCTGGGTCAGGTTTTTAGCGTAGCCACCTTCTTCAAGGCCTTTAGTTTGAAGCCGAGGGGCCGCCACCTGGTGACTGTTTGCCTTGGTACCGCCTGTCATGTAAGGGGAGGCCAGAGGTTGGTGGACAAGATGGAAAGGGATTACGGAATAAAACCCGGCGAGACAACGGAGGATACGAGATTCACCCTGGAGACGGTTAACTGCCTCGGTTGTTGTGCCCTCGGGCCGGTAGCCGTTGTTGATGGGAAATATGAGAGCCGGATGAAACCCGATAAGCTCGACCGCGTCTTGAGGGGATACAAATAAGTTGCGAGGAAGCCTGATATGGTAGAGCAGGTACGAAAGCTACTGGAAAAAAGGTTGGGAAGCGCTGCTGAGCTTGATAACCTGCGGCAGTCAATACTCAGCAAAAAAGACCCCAACCGGACCTGCATATCAGTTTGTGGTGGTACGGGCTGTCGTGCCTCCGGGGCTGAGGCGGTTGTTGATGCTTTCATTGATGAAATCGAGAAGCAAGAGCTCCAGATAAGCGTGGAGCTCAAGGAGACGGGGTGCCACGGCTTCTGCGAACGGGGACCGGTGGTGGTCATTCGGCCAAAGAGGATTTTCTATCAGCAGGTGAAGCCCGAGGATATCCCGGAGATTATCTCCGAAACTGTCTTAGGTGGCAAAATCATTGAGCGCTTGCTTTATACAGACCCGGTAAGCGGGGAGAAGATTACCTATGAACCCGATGTTCCCTTCTACAAGAGGCAGACACGGAATATTTTTGGTGCCAACGGAGAAATTGACCCCCAGAATATAGAAGATTACGTTGCCGTCGGCGGTTATTCCGCCTTGAGTAAGGCTCTTTTCAATATGTCCCCTGAGGAGATTATTGGGGAGGTTAAAAAGTCCGGTCTGCGGGGCAGGGGTGGTGGCGGCTTCCCCACGGGCAGGAAGTGGCAGTCCTGCCGTGATACTGAGGGCGATGTTAAATATGTAATCTGCAACGCCGATGAGGGTGACCCCGGCGCTTATCAGGATAGAAGCCTTCTTGAAGGTAACCCCCATAGCGTGCTGGAGGGGATGATTATCGGTGCCTATGCCATTGGCTCCAATAAAGGCTATATCTATGTCCGCAACGAATATCCCTTAGCCGTAAGGCACGCCAGGATAGCCATTGAGCAGGCGATGGATTACGGGCTGCTGGGAGAGAACATACTGGGCTCCGGCTTTGATTTCACGGTAACGATAAATAAGGGGGGTGGTGCCTTCGTCTGCGGGGAGTCCAGCGCCCTGATGGCTTCTCTTGAAGGCAAGATAGGAGAGCCAAGAGCGAAATACGTCCATATGTCGGAGAAGGGGCTATGGGATAAGCCCAGCCTGCTAAATAATGTCAAGACCTGGGCAAATGTGCCGCCCATAATCAACAAGGGGGCGGACTGGTATTCAAAAATAGGCACCGCCGGCAGCAAGGGGACGATGATATTTTCCCTGGTGGGGAAGATAAACAACACCGGTCTGGTGGAAGTGCCAATGGGGATAACACTGCGGGAGATGATATACGACATCGGCGGCGGTATCCCCGATGGCAAGAAATTCAAGGCGGTGCAGACCGGCGGTCCTTCCGGCGGCTGTATCCCTGAGCAGTATCTTGATACGCCGGTGGACTTTGACGAGCTCACCAAGCTGGGCTCGATGATGGGCTCCGGTGGCATGATAGTAATGGACGAGGACACCTGTATGGTTGATGTCGCCCGCTACTTTATTGAGTTCCTCAAGGGGGAGTCATGCGGCAAGTGTGTCCCCTGCCGGGAGGGCTTAAACCGGATGAGCGAAATCCTGAGCAGAATTACTCAGGGAAAGGGCAAGAAAGAAGACCTAGATATGCTGGAGGACCTCGCCGGGATTCTCAGCGGTGGCGCCCTCTGTGCCCTGGGTCAGACCGCGTCCAATCCCGTGCTGAGCACCCTTAAATATTTCAGGGATGAGTACATAGCCCACATTGATGAGAAGAAGTGCCCGGCTGGTGTTTGCCGGGAGTTAATCCAGTACTCTATTGATTCTGAGAAGTGTGAAGGCTGTCTCCGGTGCCTTAGGGCGTGCCCCACCAATGCTATCAGCGGGGAGAAAAGAGAGCCCCACACGATTAACCAGGATATGTGTATAAAATGCGGAGCTTGCTACGATGTTTGCAAGTTTGACGCAGTGATAAGACAGTAAAGGGGGTGAGTTATGGCCAAGGTATGGATTGATGGTGAAACCAGTATCGACGTGGAGGATGCCGAAGGGGTTAACGCAGTTCACTTCACGGTTGATGATAAGGAGATTGCGGTATCTGGCGGCCAGACCATTCTGGAGGCGGTAGAGCGCATGCCTGGAATCGGGAATGTCCCGGCTCTCTGTTATCATCCAGCAGTTAAACCCTACGGGGCTTGCCGGATATGCACCGTTGAGGTAAGCGAGGACGGAGGCTCCAAGTTTAAATTTGTCGCTGCCTGCCTTTACCCGGTGAAGGAGGGGCTGGTAGTAAAGACCAATACGGATAGGGTGAGGAAGCTACGTAAAGGTATAATTGAGCTTCTCTTCGCCAGATGCCCCAACGTAAAGAGGATACAGGAGCTGGCTGAGGAGTATGGGGTTGAGAAGCCGAGGTTTGTCCTGGGGGACCAGGACTGTATTCTCTGCGGCTTGTGCGTCAGGGCTTGCCAGGAGATAATGGGCAAGTCGGCGATAAACCTGGTCAACCGGGGTATCTATAGGGAGGTTGCCGCCCCCTTCTATGCTTATGAGCTAAGCGAGGACTGTATTGGCTGCGGGGATTGTGCCTTCGTTTGCCCTACCGGTGCTATTGAGATGGGACCTGACGGAAAGCCGGTACTCCCCAAGGTAAAGATACCCTATGCTGAAGTCGAAGCGATGACGAAAAAGGAAACGGCAGCTACTTCCTAGCGCTAAGCCCCCGGCTTAGATTCCAAAAGAGGCACAGCCAATCGACGTTAGTTGAACTCTCAGCTTGTTTTTGAGACCTGGCGATGGCTGTGTCTTTCTTTTTTGATAGGGAAGCTTTTGTGGCATCCCACATTATTGCATATTTTCCATCCAGGTGCAATAATAGGCTCGCGAGTTAGGTAGGCCCAATGAGTTTTATTGATGAGTTCCGAGAAGCACTTACAGAAGAAGGGTACAGCGCGCTGAGAAGTCAGAAAGCCTCTATCCATACGTCTATAATTTCGTCCTAGATAACCCGACCCTTGCTGGAACAAGCATAACACAGGGTGGACACACAATTCTGCTTATAGTGAATACTAACATGGCTGCCGACCAGGCTCTGAGGGCAGCTCTGGAATAAAAGGAAAGGAAGACAGATGAAAAGATTTGAAAAGCTACTCGAACCTTATCACATAGGAAAGGTAAAGACCAGGAATCGGATATATAAGACGGGTGCGACGATGATGTACTGGCACGAAGACGAACTTCATATGAACGAGACAACCAAGGCTTTCTATGAAGCACTGGCCAGAGGCGGCGCCGGTCTGGTGGTGGTGGAATCCCCGACTATTGATTACCCTTTTGCCACCCGCTGGCAGCAACAGTATCGCATTGACGACGATAAATACATTAAAGGTCTCAGCGAACTGGTGCAGGTAATCCACAAGCATAAGTGCCCAACTTTCATGCAGATGGTCCACCTTGGACCCTGGCAGAACCCGCTTTTCCCTAACCAGCCGCCTGTTTATGAAGGGCCGCCGATAGGAGCTTCGCCCGTCAACCTGGATGTACCAGGTGAATTTCACCGCGATGTGCTTAGAGAGTTAACCATCCCTGAGATTCAGGATGTTATTAATAAGTACGGCAGTGCCGCGGCGCGAGCTCAGAAAGCCGGCTTTGACGGGGTAGATATCAATGCCGGTAGCAGTCATATAGTACACAACTTCCTATCTCCCTTCTGGAATAGACGCCAGGATGAGTATGGCGGCAGCCTGGAAAAAAGAGCCCGCTTTCTGGTGGAGATCATAAAGGCAATCAAAAAAAGTGCCGGGCAGGATTTCCCGATTGTTATCTGTATGAATGGTATCGAAGTTGGTCGGGCTGTTGGTGTTGATGATAGCAAGTGCCTGACGGTTGAGGACGCCAGAAAGTATGCTCAGTTAGCAGAGGAAGCCGGTGCTGATGCCATTCAGGTAAGGAACCACTGGATGGGCTATCACGTTGGTGGATTTCTGCCTGACCAGCTTTTCTTTCCGGAACCTCCTGTTCCTTTGAAAACCTTTCCCAAGGAATATAACTCGAGCCATTGGGGAGTAGGGGCTAATATCTATCTGGCTGAAGGAATCAAAAAGGTTGTGTCTATTCCGGTCATTGTTGTAGGTAGACTTGACCCTGAGCTAGGGGAGAAAATCCTGCGCGAGGGTAAGGCAGACTTTATTGCTATGCATAGGAGGCTGATGTCAGACCCGGAGCTTCCCCATAAGGTTGCCGCGGGAAGATTAGAGGATATCGCCCCCTGCACGGCCTGCGGTACCTGCTTGGACCAGAGTGTCCAGATGAAACGGCGCTGCCGAATAAATGCGGCTCTGGCGACGGAGAAATATACCATTGACAAAGCGAAGAAGCAGAAAAAGGTGGTGGTAATTGGCGGCGGGCCAGCAGGGATGGAGGCAGCCAGGGTAGCGGCAATCAGGGGGCACGAAGTAATACTTTATGAGAAATCCCCTAAACTGGGTGGATTATTACCCCTGGCGGCACTGATAAAGGGGCTTGAGATTGAAGACCTGCCAGGCATGGTTCGCTATCTTAAGATTCAGATTAATAAACTTGGGGTTAAAACAAAGCTTGGTAAAGAGGTAGACGCCTCTGTAATCGAGGAGATTAAGCCGGACGTGGTTATCCTAGCTGCAGGTGGTATACTCACCTCCCCCGATATTAAGGGAATTAATAACCGTAGAGTCATAGCCCTTCCCGCCTTGCATCGCATGGTGAAACCTTATCTCAGATTTTTTGGACCGAGAATCCTGGGGTGGCTAACCAAATTCTGGCTCCCCATCGGAAAGAGAGTTGTTGTTATCGGCGGCGGAATACACGGTTGTGAAACAGCCGAGTTCCTGATAAAGCGAGGCAGAAAGGTTACCATCGTGGACACGGCGGAAGCCCTGGGAAAGGGAATGATAGACTTCCGGCTGCCATTAGCCCTTGAGTGGTTCAGTAAAAATGGTGTGACCATGATTACCGGAGTTAAATCCATGGAGATAATCGATAAAGGTTTGGTCATCACCACCAAGGAAGGGAAGCAACAGACCATCAAGGCTGACAGCATGATACCAGCCATGCCACTGGCACCAAATACCAGCTTGCTTAAAAGCCTTGAGGGGAAAGCCCCTGAAATCTACGCCATTGGCGACTGCGGTGAGCCCCGCATGATAGTAGACGCCATTGCCGATGGTTGGCGTATTGCTAACAAAATATAAGAGAAGGAGGCGCATTATGACAGTGGAGGAAATGGAAAAAAAACTGAAGGAGCTGGAAGATAGGGTCAGGGTTACCGAGGATATTCAGGAGATTCATGAGTTACAAAGGCGCTATGTTAATGCCCTGATATGCGCCGAGTGGGATGATTGCGCGGACTGCTTTGCCGAAAACGCTAAGGTAGATGTTTACCTCCACGAACCGGTCACGGGTAATGCGGCAATTAGAAAATGGTTCAAAGAGGAGCTTTCTAAGACACATGCCGGCAAGGAGGGCGACGTTCTTGTTCACCCCGTTATTTCCGTCGACGGTGACAAGGCTAAGGGCAAGTGGCTGTTGTATATGATGTATTGCTACCCCCGCACCGGGCAGTCACTGTTCTGGGTACAGGGTTTCTACACCATGGAATACGTCAGAGAGAAAGGCGAGTGGAAGATCAGCTACATGAACTGGGAAGAGCGCATGGGGCTGCCTGGTAGTGGCCCACCAACTGGCCTTTTTTAAATAAAAGGGAGCTTGGCTAACCCGTCATAAAAGCTATCTGCCCGTCTTTAAGGAGGTAATTAATATGGCAGAAACAAATAAGAAAAAGATAATTGGTTTGTCAACTGGCAGAAAGAATGGCAACTGCGAGATACTTCTAAAAGAGGCTTTGATGGCAGCTGAAGAGCTGGGTGTGCAATCTGAAATAATCCGTGCTATGGAGCTGAGAGTAAAGCCATGTAGGGGCTGCGAAGCATGCACTATAGCGCTGGGAAGAGGCAAAGAACCAAGGTGTGCCATCACCGACGATGATGTTCCGTGGATTTTGGATAAGATTTTAGTGGAAGATTGCGCCTTAATAATCAGTGCGCCAGTGTACCATTTAAGGACAAACTCATACTTCGAGGCAATCCACGAAAGAATGCTGCCAACCATGTTCAGGCATCCTGAAATTACTGAGAAAACAAGGGTAGGCGGCATTATTTCCGTTGGCGGTGGCGAACCCGAGTGGACTCCTTTAGGTCTTACTTCGATTAATATTTTTGTCCAGCATACCCGCAAGCTGGTTGACCAGATGCAGACGAATTTCGTCACGCGACCGGGTGCAGTCCTGATGGAGGAAAAATACCTTAAACGAGCCAGAAAATTGGGGCAGAATGTGGCTAAGGCACTAATGCTGCCGATTGAAGAGGTAAAATACGTTGGCGATGATACAGAGGCATCCTGCCCTGTCTGCCATTGCAACGTACTGAAGGTGCCTGGGAAATTATCCGACGTTTACTGCCCTGTGTGCTGGGTACATGGCACTATATACGCCGATGGCAACGAGCTGAAGGTGAAGTGGAACGAAGATGATGCCCAAAACCCCCGATTTTCCCCCAAATTTATTGGCAAACATCTGGAACTCATAGCCGAATTACACAAGAAGTTCTTTACAGAAGACCAGGATAAGGTAAAAGAGCTGATAGAGAAATATACCTCATATGGTAAAATCATAAAGCCATGATGGAGAGAAGCTAGTGGACTTTCTATTCACTGAGGAGCAAGAAGGATTCCGGCAGGAAGTTCGTTCTTTTCTGAATAAAGAGCTACCACCAGACTGGGTGGATTACACGGGGACAGCGATAGATGACACAATCGCCCCCACGAAAGACGGCGAGAAGGTATTCAGAGAGATGGCACGTAAGCTTGGTCAGAAGGGGTGGTTATCTCTTTTCTGGCCTAAAGAGTATGGCGGCCAGGCTTGCTCATATGTGGATTACCTAATTTTCTTAGAAGAGATAGCAAGCCGCGGGTCGCCGGGATTTAACGCTGTTGGGGCAAAAATGCTGGCGCCCACTCTATTTAAATATGGTACTGGGGAGCAAAAGGAGAGGCATCTTAAGCCGATTGCCAGTGGAGAGGAGCTTTTGTGTGAAGGATTCACTGAACCCAATGCCGGCTCTGACATGGCATCCCTGCAGGCAAAAGCGGTCAGGGACAATAATGACTACATAATAAACGGGCAGAAGACCTGGAGTACCTTTGCCAAGTATTCGGACTGGTGTTGCCTACTGGCTAGAACAGACCCGGCGTTGAAAAGACATCGCGGTATCAGCTTTTTCCTGGTTGATTTGTCTACGCCTGGTGTCACCGTCAGTCCTATAATTGATATACAGGGCGAGCCGGACTTCGCTGAGATATTCTTTGAGGACGCCAGGGTGCCGAAGGGAAACCTTGTTGGTGGGGAAAATGAGGGGTGGAAGGTAGTGCAAACGATGCTGAGTTACGAGCGTATAGCTATTGGGCCGGTTGCCGCAACGCGAAGCTTGATTGACCGACTGGTAAAGTATATAAAAGATACCCCGGAAAGGCGATGGTCAAACGCCAGACAGACGCTAGCCCAATTAAAGGTAGAGGCTGAGGTCGGGCGGCTTATCTGTTACCGATTAGCCTGGCTACATGATAATGGGATGGCTACAGTCCACGATGCAGCTAAAGCGCGATTATATGGCACCGAGTTGCTTAAGCGTGCCGCCAGGGTAGCTATGGAATTATTGGGATTGTATGGGCAGCTTGACAAAGGGGATAGCAGGGCCCCTTTACAGGGATGGTTCAAATATTTATATCTATCCTCTATAGGAGTAACTATAGCCGCCGGAACCTCGGAAATCTTAAAGAATATAATTGCCAGTGGTGGTCTAAACTTACCGAGAGAATAATAAGACAGCGCTATTCCCTCTGAAGCTCAGGAAGAATGCCCTCGTAGTAATCCAATGATTCGGGGTTAGTCAGGGCACCCCTGTTAGACACCGCTCTGCCGTGTATTATGTTGGTGACTGCGCTTTCCACCTTCTTCATGTTGAGCGTGTAAGGGATATCTGGCACTTCCAAAATTCTCGCTGGTACATGCCGCGGCGAAGTATTTTCACGAAGGTTCTTTCTAATTTTATTTTGCAGCTCATCGGTTAAGCTGTATCCCTCCTTTAGTTTAACAAAGAGGAGGACACGCTGGTCACCTTTCCAGTCTTGTCCTATAGCCAGGCTGTCAGCAATCTCTTCTAACTTCTCCACCTCATTGTATATTTCAGCCGTGCCGATGCGGACTCCTGAAGGTTTTAAGACGGCATCGGAGCGACCAAAAAAGGTTATTCCCTTAGTATCACTATGAATCATAACGTAATCCCCATGACGCCATACCTTCGGGTAAACATTAAAATAGGCGTCTTGATACCTCTTGTTATCCGGGTCATTCCAGAAGTAAAGCGGCATGGAAGGAGCCGGAGCCTCACAGACAAGTTCTCCCATCTGGTCAAGCACTGGGCTGCCCTTTTCATCATAGCAATTTATCTTCATCGCCAGACCCGCCTTCTGTAGTTCACCGGCGTAAACAGGGACGGTAGGACTGCCAATAACGAAACAACCATTGATGTCGGTGCCGCCGGAGATAGAATTAAAGTGCAGGTCTTCCTTAATTGCTTTATACACGTATTCAAAACCCTCAGCCGAAAGAGCTGAGCCAGTCTGGGATATCTCTCGCAGTGGTGACAAATCATAATCCTTCCCGGGCTGGAGCCCCTGGCTTCTAAGATAGTTAATTAACGTAGCACTGGTACCGAAAACGGTAATCTTTTCATCCTGTATCAATTTCCACAGGGCACCGAGGTCGGGATAAAGAGGATTACCGTCGTATAATACTACCGTAGCCCCAACAGCCAAGGAGCTGAGAAGCCAGTTCCACATCATCCAGCTGCAGGTGGTTATATAGTAGATTATATCCTCTCGTCTTAGGTCGGTATTAAGTATCAGCTCCTTTAAATGATTGATGAGGATACCACCGCCTCCCTGGACCATGCACTTTGGCTTACCAGTTGTTCCTGAGGAAAACATGATAACTGCAGGATGGCCAAAAGGCAGCTGTTCGAAATGAATCTCGGGGTGCTCTTCACCGGCTATGAACTGCTCATAGTACACCGAATTGGGAATATGGCTGATGTCAGTTTCTTGCTCCGTGTAACGAACCACGATAACCTTTTCCAGGGAGGGGATTCCTCTGGCTACCTCGCCGGCGTTAGCTAGGGAATCAAACGGCTTCCCTTTATAAAAATAGCCATCAACCGTAAACAGAACCTTGGGTTCAATTTGACCAAAGCGGTCCAGTACCGCCTGTTGCCCAAGGTCAGTGGCGCAGGAAGACCATATAGCGCCAATACTCGTCGTCGCCAGCATAGCGATAGCGGTCTCCATCAGATTGGGCATATACGCTGCCACCCTATCTCCGGGCTTAACCCCCGTTTTGCGCAGGGATTTAGCCAGACGAGCTACGGAATCGTAAAGTTCGCCGTAGGTCATCTTAGCCGATTTCTGAGTCTCCCCTTTGAAGATAAAGGCGATATGGTCATCCCGGTATCTCAGCAGGTTCTCGGCAAAATTCAATCTGGCACCGCCAAACCACCCGGCACCGGGGAACTTGCCTAAGTCGTCAATTACCTCGTCGTACTGGCGAGAAGCTTTGATTGGGGCAAACTCCCACATAGCCGCCCAAAAGTCGGGGACCTTCTCAATTGACCAGTCATATAGCTTGTCATAGGAGTCGAGCTTAAGACCGTATTTTTTGTTGACAAAGCTAATGAACCGGGTTATATTAGCTCGTTTCTTAACTTCCTCGGAGGGCTTCCAAATGGGCACCTTCATAGCACCCTCTCCTTTCTATTTTTCTTTGCCGGCTCTTTCTGCAGCCTTCTTCCCTATCAAGGCAGAGATTTCATCAGTTGTGCCCACGTGTATTGCTCTAGCTGGACAGGCAGCTTCGCAGGCGGTCTGTCTTCCTTTTTGTCTCCCCTCTCCAATTCTATGAATACACAGGTCACATAGATACATTTTACCATCATAGAACTGCGGAGAGCCATAGGGACAAACCCAGAGGCAGAACTTGCAGCCTATGCACCTATCTTGGTCAACCAGAGTTATGCCAGTCTCGGTATCTTTATAAAGGGCAGAGCGGGGACAGGCTTTGATACACGGCGCATCAAGGCAGTGCAGGCAGGGAATCGGCTGGAAGTACTGGTAGACCTCATCATCAGGCGTCTCAGGCCCAACCTGATATACCCGAACTAGCTCAGGACCCTTTGGATTACTAAGAGGCGGTTTTACCGGATGAGGAGGCAAATTATGCTCCAGTTTACAAGCTACTATACATGAGTAACAACCAACGCACCTGTCTTTGTCAATGAAGATAGCCCTCGGCAATTAGTCACCCTCCACCTTATAAATTTTGCAAAGCAATGCTCTAAATGTGGCTGAGCCCATGGCCGGGTCGTAGGGAGGGTCATTTCTGGTCAGGACGTTGGCGTTGCTTTTCCATAAACCATGGTCCGGGGCTGGGTCCTCAGGGTACCACCATGATGCTTGAGCCACCACCACCCTGGGGTCAACTCCAGCAAAAAGTTCGGCTACTTGCTTTATTTTTCCTCTCGGCGTTTCAATCCATACCCAGTCTTCGTTTTTAATACCTAGGCTGCCTGCGGTTTCAGGATGTATTTGCACTATTGGGTACGGTTGCCTTTCTCGCAGCCAGGGTACCTGGCGGTATTGCGAATGGAAATAGTAGGGCGAGCGCCCGCCCGTGGAAAGGACGAGGGGGTATTCCTGGGCAAGCTCAGGTGTGGAATAGGGGCTTTCATTAGGCTCGCAATAGTAGGGCAGGGGGTCATAACCGAGTTTTTCCATTACCGTGGAGTAAAGCTCTACCTTCCCCGTATTGGTGGGAAAGCCGCCCCCCTTTCTCCAGTAGTCCGTCTTGTATTTGTAGTAGGGCTGCTCCTTCCCCATTTTGGCCAGAAATCCCAACTTGCTAAATTCCCTCCAGGTGATGTTAGCCTTTCTCAGTTCGTAATTTAGCATCTCTTCAACGCTGCCAAACCAGTACTTAGGGGCAAGCCTTTTGCCGAGCTCGTTATAGATCTTGTTGTCTGGCCAAGCTTCACCCACCGGCTCTACCACCTTTTTTATGGCTCCAATCACGAAACGAGGATGCATATCATGAATATCATCTGTCTCCAGCCAGTGGGCTGCCGGCAACACTATGTCAGCATACTCAGCGGTGGGGGACATATAGAGGTCAACTACAGATAAAAACTCTACGTTCAACAAACCCTCTTTTACTTCTTTTGTATTGGGATAAGCTACCAGGGGGTTGGTTCCCTCAAGATGCATGACTCGGATTGGAGAAGTACCTTCCCTCAACTGCTTGAAGAGGGTATGCATATGAGCCATGGCGAACGGTGGAGAAGCCAAAAGCTTAAATTTATCAGCCCCGATGGCAGGCTCCTCTGGTGCTGGTACCTCCCCGGCAAAATCCTCCAGCGGGCCGGTATCCGGGGGCACCCAGTTGATCATGCTGCCAGGTCTTTCAATATTTCCCGTAACCGCCATAAGGCATACTATTGCCTTTAAGGTCTGTATGGAGTTGTTGCCTGCTTCCAGGCTTTCTCCTATTTGTATGCACCCCGGCTTCTGGGTAGCCAATATTCTGGCGGCTTTTATGATTTTATCCTCTGGAATCCAGGTTATCTCAGCCACCTTTCCCGGAGGATACTCCTGCACCCTTTCTCTAAGTTTGTCAAAGCCGTATGTCCAATTCTCGACGAACTCCTTATCATACAGCTCCTCATTGATTATCACGTTGAGCATACCGAGGGCTAGTGCGGCATCGGTGCCGGGTCTGACCCTCAGCCATAAATCGGCTCTTCCGGCAAGGCGAGTTGCCCTGGGGTCTATGAGAATTAGATGTTCCGCCCTATCAAGCGAATCCAAAAACCAGACTGCCATTTCGCCATCGGCATTAGTGATTTCAAGCTGTTTCCCCCAGGAAATCTGTGTCTTCGGGTATTCTCCGCCCCACCCGTGATAATCACAATATAGTCTGCCCCCGACCATCGTACCGAAAACGGCTAGCCTTGGACCGTAGCAGAAATCGGCGGGCACGCCTATATTTGGTGTGCCGATAGACTTGGCGAACCTGAATGTATATCTATTGTAACCCCTGCCCGTTCCCTGACATATAGCTACCGAGGGCGCTCCATATTCTTTAATGCTTCCCTTTATTTTGCCGACAATTATTTCTAGCGCTTCTTCCCAACTGATTCTTTCCCACTGGCCTCCTCCCCTTTCCCCCTTTCTCTGCATGGGATATAGAATCCGATTAGGATTGTAAATCTCCTGAACGCTTGCCAGGCCCTTGGCGCACATAGTCCCTCTGGTTGGCGAATCCGGGTTGCCTTCGATGTGGACTATTTTACCGTTTTCTACGCTAACGAGAACCCCGCAGCCTCCGTGGCAACTTTTACACGTAGTTTTGATAACTGCTTTATTAGGTCTCACTTTCATCCCCATTGTCTATTTCGGACATTGATTAGAAAAGTATGTTTTCAAGCTACAAGGTTTGCCGGGCTGTAACTATCGCCGAGCACATCCTTGATGGCGCCTGCATCCTTTCGCTCCTTGATATAACCGTACATTAGCCCGACTTTGTCTGATACGCCAATCGCCTGATAGCAATCTATATGATTATCTTTTATGAAGAGCTTTTCATAGACGCCTTTTTCTCTGTTGGTGGAGGACAAGGTTTCATATTCATTTTCAAAGTATTTTCGCCCTATCGAAATAACAGGTGTCTCCAGACCCTTGAGTACCACCAAGCCGGGGGAAGCTCTATATGTGTTTTCAACGCCAATTAAATTACAGCCGGCAATCCAACCCTGGTCGATGGCATTGTACCAGTTAAATACGAGCTCGTACCCGCCATAGGGGTCTATTGATTCGGCAACATCTCCGGCAGCGTAGATATTGGGCACATTTGTCTGCATCTTTTCGTTAACCAGTATTCCCTGGTTAACCCTGACATTGGATGACCTTAAAAAATCAATGTTAGGCTTAAGGCCGACGGCAACAAGGATTAGGTCTCCCGATATTTCCTTACCCCCGACGACAACCCCTGTTGCCCGGTTATCTCCAGTTATTTCGGAAACACCTTCTCCAAGCCTAAATCTGACTCCCAAGCTAGTTAATTGCTTTTTGACATGCTGGGCAAGGCCCCCATCCAGTATTTGCGGCAGAATCTGGTCGAGAAGCTCCACAATCAGCGTATTTCTCCCAATCTTGTTGAAAGCGATGGCTGCTTCTATACCTATGGCTCCAGCCCCAATGATTATAACATTTTTGGCACTCAGTATTTGTTGCGAAAGCCTTTTCACATCCTCTAATCTATTGAAAAAATGGACCCCTTCTTTATCAATTCCCTTTATAGAGGGTTTAAATGGTGATGCTCCGCTGGCAATGAGCAATTTATCGTAGCCGATTTCCTGGCCACTTTCTATGATGACCTTGCTCCGGCTATCATCTACCTTAACCACTCTCTCCCCCAGCCGTCTTTTGGGGGAAAGACCATGGTCATCTCCAAGTAGAATTTCTCCTTCCTCAAGTTCTCCGCTTAGATAGTCGGCTAGAAACATTGGAGAGTAGGGGGCTGTCGTTTCACCTGAGATTATAGTGATTTTCGCTTCGTCTGCATGGGGAACTGCTTTGCAGGTTGCAATTGCCTCCAAGGTTTTCACTGCGGCAGGCCCATTTCCAATTATTACGATCTTCATAGCTCGATAGTCTAATTAGTTCTTGTTTCCCAGTCCAAAAAGTAGCACTGAAGGTGAGGAAATTGATTTTTA
>CAYWCO010000004.1:0-28827 GCA_964456815.1 uncultured Dehalococcoidales bacterium
ATCTTAATAACAGCCCCTCAAGCAACAGCTGGGCCGCTTTTTTATCCAGCGGCTTATTATTATTGCCGCACTTCGGCGACTGAATACAACTGGGGCAGCCTTCCTGGCAGGGACATTCCTTAATTGCCCTCAGTGTAGTTTGCCACAACTGCTCCACCAGGTCAAAGCCCTTCTCGGCAATGCCGATGCCGCCGGGGTAGGCGTCATAGATAAATATCTGCGCCCTTCCCGTATCGGGGTGGAGGGGGGTGGAGACCCCACCAATATCATTGCGGTCACAGAGGGCAAAGAGGGGGAGGATAGCAATGGCAGCATGCTCAACGGCGTGCAGCCCGCCGGCAAAGTCAAGCTGCTCCTTATTCAGCCGAGCCGGCGCTCTGGCTGGCAGGTCAAACCATAAGGCAACGGTGGGGAAGTGCTGCGGGGGCAGGTCAAGGGGCTCCTCCCCGATTACCTCCTCGGTGAACTGCGCCTTCTTCTTAAAACCGACCACGGTGGTGGTAACCTCAACCTCGCCCAGATATACCCTGGTCTGGCGGCAGCTCTTATGCTTTATTACCCTGGTAATATGAAGGTCGGTAAGCTCCTTCGTCTGCGTATAGTAGTTAGCAGAGGTTGGTGCGGCATAGGCGGTGCGGCTGGGCAGGTCAAGCTCCTCAACCAGATAGGACTCCCCCTGATGGAGGTAGATAGCACCGGGATGAATCTGAAAAAAGGCGACGCTGGCTTCAACGGTCTCCAGAAGGGAGTTAGTCGAGGTATCAACAATGGCGAAGTTCTCTCCTGATGTGGAGCGGATATTTATGCCCTGAGCCGGATAGGCAACTGCCGGCGAAAGGTACCACTTGCCCTTCCGCTCCCGGAGCAGCCCATCCCCCTCCAGCCTCACCCTTTCCCGCTCAAAGGCGGAGCCGAAGACCTCCTCGCTGCCCAAGGGTAACTCCCAGGCGGCGCAAAGCAGGTGGGCTCTCAGGATATAGGGGTTGTCGGGGTTAACCAGGGCGTTCTCAACGCTCTTGCCAAAAAATGAATCGGGGTGGCGCATAAAATACTGGTCAAGGGGATTATCCACCCCGATAAGAAAACTTATAGATTTGCCTCCTCTCCGCCCGCCTCTGCCCGCCTGCTGCCAGGTGCTGGCAATGCTCCCCGGATAGCCAGCGAGCACCGTAGCCTCCAGGTCGCCGATGTCTATCCCCAGCTCAAGGGCCGTGGTCGCCACCACGCCGGTAAGCTCCCCGTTAAAAAGCTCCTTCTCTATCTGGCGCCGTTCCTTGGGCAGGTAGCCCGCCCGATAAGCCTTGATTTTCTTGGCATAGGCAGAGCCGATTTCAGCCAGCCTGTGCCTGGTGTAGTTATAAATAAGCTCGGTCAGCCGGCGGGTGCGGGCAAAGGTCAGGCTGCGAATGTTACCATTCACCAGCTCGGTAAACAGGCTTGCCGCCTCGCTGTTAGCGCTGCGCCGCACGCTCTTCGCCTCGTCAATAATGGGGGGATTCCAGAAGACAAAATCCTTCCCCCCGTAAGGGGAACCGTCGCCGGCAACCACCCTGAATGGCAGACCAACCAGCCTCTCGGCGTGCTCTCTGGGGTTGGCTATAGTCGCCGAGGAGCAGATGAAGCGGGGATTTGAGCCGTAAAGGTCACATAATCGGCGCAGGCGGCGGAGCACGCAGGCAACATGGGAGCCAAAAACGCCCCGGTAGACATGGGCTTCGTCCACCACCACGTATCTCAAATTTCGCAGCAGCCTTGACCAAGACTGATGATTTGGCAGTATGCCGACATGGAGCATATCGGGATTGGTAAGGAGCACCCTTGCACTTTTTCTTATCCCCGCCCGCTCCGCCTGAGGGGTATCGCCGTCAAAGGTGAGGGCGTCCCGCGCCAGACGGGGGTCAAACAGCTCCCTCAAGGTGCGAAGCTGGTCCTGAGCCAGGGCTTTAGTCGGGAAAAGATAAAGGGCGCAGCTATTCGGCTCGGTCAGGACTACCTCCATAACCGGGACGTTATAACACAGGGTCTTACCGCTGGCTGAGGAGGTAGCCACCATTACGTTCATGCCCTTGCGGGCATAATCTATGGCTTCAGCCTGATGGGTGTAGAGGGGTAACAGCTTGTGTTCCCCGAGGTAGCGGTGAAGGTCCTCGTATAAAGGCTGCTTCAGCTCAGCATATTCGGCGTCACGGCGGGGAATATGCTCTACATGGACTATCTGACCACCGTAACCGGGCTGAGTTGAAAGATATTGAAGAAAGGCTGAGGTATCCATAATCACCTCGCTCAGGAAACAGGTAGAACCTCAATCTCGTAGTCTAATATCTCTACATCAAAGCGACCATTAATAATGAAGTCAGCCACCTTGGACAGGACCTCATTGGTGTAACGGCTATCATTGCTAACACAGCAAATGCCGAGGGTGGCTAACTGCCATAACTCATGGTCATCAACCTCAGCCACGGAGACATTAAACCTGCCCCTGAGGCGAGTGGTAATGGATTTTAGTACCCGCCGCTTACCCTTAAGCGATAGGTTCTCCGGGAAGCGAAGCTTAACCCGACAGACCCCAACATTCATGCTCTTTGGCAAATAAGCTAAATCGGAACCTTAGCCCGAGTTTTTTTGCTTAGCGTAACACTCCCTGCAATAAACGGGGCGCCCTTCCCTGGGCTCGAACGGCACTGTGGTTTCTACTCCACACTCAGCGCACGTCACGGTAAACATCTGACGTGACTGACCGGAGCCGCCCCAGCGGTCTCTCCGCTTAACCGCCCGGCATTCAGGACACCGCCGAGGCTCATTCTGTAAGCCATGGGACTGATAGAACTCCTGCTCGTCGGCGCTAAAGATGAACTCTTGCCCACAATCACGGCACACAAGGGTTTTGTCTGCCAGAGCCACTACTGCACCTCCTATGTATTTTGTTAGTTCCTTGTCCTCGTTGCAGTCTCTGGCTCCGAAACCCCTTGCCGTATTGTCATGGTTGGTACTACTACCTGATGATTCCCCACCTCTACGGGGGTCAAGCTTAGAAACCACACTTAATCAAGGTCTCAACTACAGCCCAAACTATACCCGTAGGGCTGATAAAAGTCAAGCTAATTTACAGCCGCAGCCACTTATGCTATAATCGGTTAATTTACAGCACAGTTGATATTAGCTAAAATAGGGTGGAATAGAGGATTAAGTTGGACAAGGAGAAAAAGAGCGAAGTCATAAGCAAATTTAGCCTCAATAAAAAGGATACTGGCTCGACTGAGGTGCAGGTAGCCGTGCTCACCGAGAGGATAAACGAATTGACGGAGCATATGATGACTAACCGGCACGATTACCACTCACAGCGCGGGCTGGTTAAGCTGGTAGGACAAAGAAGAAGGCTGCTAGCCTACCTGAACCGAGAGGACACTAAAAGATACCGCAGCCTGATTAATAAGCTTGGGCTACGCAAGTGAGGCTTAAGTGGGGGGAGGGGCATTGATGTCACCTAGTTCTTTTGAGCGTGAGGTTGGCGGCAGAAAGCTCACCATAGAAACAGGTAAGCTCGCCGGCCAGGCAGCAGGAGCGGTAACCATTCGTTACGGAGAAACCGTGGCTCTGGTTACCGTTTGCACCGGCACTGAACCCCGCGAGGGGATAGATTTTCTGCCCCTGACCATTGACTATGAAGAAAGGTTCTATGCCGCCGGTAAGATTCCGGGCAGCTTCTTCAGAAGGGAGGGACGCCCCAGCCAGGAGGCAACCCTGGCCAGCCGCCTCACCGACCGACCGCTACGCCCCCTCCTGCCCAAGGGATGGCGTAACGACATTCAGATTATAGTTACCGTCCTCTCCGCCGACCAAGAAAACGACCCTGACATCCTTTCCGTTATCGGTGGCTCAGCGGCACTATCAATTTCACCGGTGCCATTTGATGGCCCAGTAGGTGCCGTTCACATCGGCTACATTAATGATGAGCTGGTGCTAAATCCAACCCTCCTCCAGCTTGAAAGCAGCCTCCTTGACATGGTGGTGGTCAGCACCAAGGAGGCAGTGGTAATGGTAGAGGCAGGAGCCAGAGAGGCTTCAGAGGATATTGTCCTGCGGGCTATAGAACTCGGTCACCAGGCAAATCAAGATATTATCAAGCTCCAGGAGGAGCTCCAGCAGGCTTGCGGCCGACCCAAGGCGGAAACACCGCCCAGCGAGGTCAACCCTGAGGTAATTTCGGCAATATCGCCAATTGCTGACGATAAGCTCGCCCAGGCATTGAGCCGGCAGGACAAGTCACAGCGGGAACAGGAGCTCAGTAGCCTGAAGAAGGAGCTCATCGAGGCGCTGTGCGAGTCATTCCCGGAGGGAGATATAACCGCCGCCTTGGAGACAAAGATTAAAGCGAAAGTAAGGGGCGACCTCCTCCAGGCAGGAAAGCGTATTGATGGGCGTGGCCTAACCGATGTCCGACCCATCAGCTGCGAGGTGGGAGTTCTACCCCGCACCCATGGCTCAGCCCTATTCAGCCGGGGGGAGACCCAGCTTCTAACTATTACCACCCTCGGCTCAATCAGGCAGGAGCAGCAGCTTGACGGCCTGGGCATAGAGGAGAGTAAACGCTTTATACATCACTATAATTTCCCACCCTTCTCCAGTGGTGAGACCAAGCGCGTAGGCTCACCAGGGCGGCGCGAAATCGGGCATGGCGCTCTGGTGGAGCGGGCTATTGAGCCGGTGTTGCCCGAGGACGAGGACTTCCCTTACACCATCCGCCTGGTATCAGAGGTCTTGAGCTCAAGTGGCAGCACTTCTATGGCCAGTGTCTGCGCCGCCAGCCTGTCCCTGATGGATGCCGGAATACCGACCAAGGCTGCTGTCGCCGGGATAGCCATGGGCCTGATAACCGGTGAGGACGGGAAATATGTTGTTCTAACTGACATCCAGGGCATAGAGGATGCCTATGGAGATATGGACTTTAAGATAGCCGGAACAGCCAAGGGCATCACTGGAATGCAGATGGATACCAAGCTCAAAGGCATAAGCACTGAAATTGCGGGAAAGGCACTGGACCAAGCACGCCAGGCTAGGCTCTCCATTCTGGAAATAATGCAAAAGACTATCAGCTCCAGCCGCACTGAACTCAGCCGCTATGCTCCGAGAATGTATAAGATAACCATTGACCCGAGTAAAATCGGCGCCGTTATCGGCACCGGGGGCAAGACAATCAGGTCAATTATTGAGGAAACTAAGGCGAGCATTGACGTTGATAATGATGGCACGGTGATTATCGGCTCGGCTAACGAAGAATCTGCACAAAAGGCTATCCAGATTATCGAAAGCCTGACCAAAGAGGTAGAGGTCGGTGCCCTCTACACGGGAAAGGTGAGCCGCCTGATGAACTTCGGGGCGATGGTGGAGATTCTACCGGGCAAAGAGGGCCTGGTTCACATCAGTGAACTGGCTGATTATCATGTGCCTAAGGTTGAGGATGCGGTTAAGATTGGCGATGAGGTTACGGTTAAGGTAATTGGCATTGATGAACTGGGACGGATAAACCTGTCGCGAAAGGCGGTGCTCGACAAGTCGTCTCAAGCCCCCGGGGCTACGGCAGAGACTCCACCATCCAAAGACTACCCATTCCGGACGCAACGTGACACCCGCCCTCCCCGGAATAAACCGGATTTTAGAAGGGGGAGGCGATGAAGAGGATAAGGGTGGTAGTTAATGGCGCCTCCGGTAGAATGGGGCAGGAGGTGGTTAATGCCCTGTGCCAGGAGCCTGACCTGCAAATAGCAGGGGCGGTGGACACGAAGGCGACTGAGAACTACCTAAATTTGCCCGACGGCTCAGGCACGGTGCCCTTCTCTGCCAGCCTGGAGTCAATTTTAGGTAGTTGCCAGGCAGATGTGGTGGTGGATTTCACCACCGCTCAAGCGACCATGCCAGCAGTGCGCCTGGCAGCCAAACACGGCGTTAATATGGTCATAGGAACTACGGGCTTAACTAACGAAGATATTAAAGAAATTGAGAGCCTGGCTAAAGCTAACCAGGTTGGGGTCGTGGTAGCATCAAACTTTGCCCTGGGCGCAGTGCTTATGATACACCTGGCCAGGGTAGCAGCCAAGTATTTTGACTTCGCTGAGATTATAGAGCTACACCACCACCTGAAAGCTGACTCACCCTCGGGCACTGCCCTGACTACGGCTAAGGCGATGGCTCAAGCCAGAGGCAAACCGTTCTCCACCCCCAAGGGGAAGGCATCAGACAGCCGGGGGAAACAGGTTGAAGGCGTTGCTATTCATAGCGTGCGCCTGCCCGGCCTACTGGCGCACCAGGAGGTAATGCTGGGTGGAGCGGGGCAAACATTGAGCATCCGCCACGATACCACCAGCCGGCAGTGCTACATGCCGAGCGTTATGCTCGCCATTAAGGAAGTGGTTAAGCACAAGGGCTTAATCTATGGCCTGGACACCTTACTCGGTTTAGAGGAGGGGTAATGAAGGGGTTTAAAGTGGCCATCCTTGGTGCTACCGGTATGGTAGGACAGGAATTTATTAAGGTACTTCAACAACGTAACTTCCCGATAGACTCAATCAGTCTTCTTGCCTCAGACCGTTCTGCGGGCAAAAAGATGTTTGTCAGCCACCGCGAGATTGTGGTTGAGGAGGTTACGCCGAAGTCGTTTAAGGATATAGATATCGGGCTCTTCTCCGCCGGGGCTGAGGTCAGCCGCTACTTCTCACCGATAGCCACCCAGAGTGGGGCGGTGGTTATTGATAATAGCTCGGCATTTAGAATGGACCCGAAGGTGCCGCTGGTGGTGCCTGAGATAAATATTGACGACACTAAGTGGCATAAGGGGATTATCGCTAACCCGAATTGCTCCACCATCCAGTTGGTGGTAGCTCTATACCCCCTGCACAAGGTCAACCCCATTAAGCGCATTGTCGCTGTCACCTACCAGGCAGTATCAGGCACCGGGGCGGCAGCGGTGGAGGAGCTAACCGAACAATCCCGGCAGGTACTGGAGGGACAGACCACCGTTCCCCATGTCTACCCCCACCAGATAGCCTTTAACGTGTTACCAGAGATAGATGTCTTCCTGGACAATGACTACACCAAGGAAGAGTGGAAGCTGGTGGAGGAAACGAGGAAGATAATGCATGCCGATGATATTGCCATCTCGGCTTTCTGTGTTCGCGTGCCGGTATTTATCGGGCACAGCGAGGCGGTTCATGTTGAATTCTCCCAGTCCATCTCCCCCGATGAGGCGCGGCGTATCCTCGCCCAGGCGCCGGGGGTTAAGGTGCTGGATGACCCAGCCATCAGCCTTTATCCCCAGCCCTGGTCAGCCGCTGACACCGACGATGTCTTTGTCGGGCGTATCCACCGCGATGCCTCCCACTCCTATGGCCTGGTAATGTGGGTTGTCGCCGACAACTTGCGCAAGGGGGCAGCTCTGAATGCCGTCCAGATTGCTGAAGAGATGATTAATCGGGACTGGATAAGTCCCAGGAGGTAGGGGAATGAAGGAGCTCGGGCGGTTACTGACGGCGATGGTAACGCCGTTTAAGGAAAACGGCGAGGTTGATTATGAGCAGGCGAAAAAGCTGGCGCTAGCCTTACTTGATACGGGGAGCGATGGTCTGGTGCTGGCAGCTACTACCGGCGAGTCGCCGACGCTCAGCTGGGAGGAGGAGATGCGCCTCTTCACCGAGGTGAAGTCGGCAGTGGGCGGGCGGGGAAGCATAGTTGCCTACACCGGCTCAAACAGCACGGCTGAAGCAGTTGAAGCGACCAAGAGCGCCGAAAAAATCGGGGTTGACGCCTGCCTGCTGGTTGTCCCCTACTATAACAAACCAACCCAGGAAGGCTTATACCAGCACTTCAAGGCTATCGCACAGGAGACAAGCCTTCCCTGCATCCTTTATAACGTGCCGGGACGCACCGTTACCAGCCTCTCCGCCGATACCGCCATCAGGCTGAGCCGGATAGATAACATCATCGGGGTAAAGGAAGCCAGCGGCAATCTGGGGCAGATTTCCAGGATTATCACCGAGGCAGGTAAAGACTTCCTCATCTGGAGTGGCAATGATAACGATACCTTCCACATCCTAGCCGTGGGCGGCTACGGCGTCATTAGCGTTGCCTCGCACCTGGTGGGCAAGCAAATCAAGGAGATGATGGATAATTTCCTCTCCGGCAAGGTAGCTGAGGCAGCCGCCATCCACAATCACCTGCTGCCCCTGATTGACGCCCTATTTATCGTCTCCAACCCCATCCCGCTTAAATACGCCCTTAACCAGGTTGGCTTCAAGGTGGGCAAGCCCCGCCTCCCCCTCGTTGAGCCTGATGAAAAATCAGCCGCCACTATCAAAAACACGCTGAAGAACTACAAGATAGACCTGAAGATATAGAGATTTGATAACCAGTTCTACAGAACCGGCGTCTTCTCGATGACCTGCCCCCGCTCCGGTCCCACACAGATAAGATTAGCCGGGCAGCCGGCAAGCTCTTCCAGTCTGGTTATGTACCGGCGAGCCTCAGCCGGCAGTTGGTCGTAACGGCGGATATCGGAGGTTGGGGTCTGCCACCCCGGTAGCTCCTCATAGACCGGCTCGCATCTGGCCAGGGCGGCCACGCTGGCGGGGAAGTAATTGATAGTCTCGCCATCCAGCTTATAACCAACGCATATCTTCAGACTGGGCAGGATGTCAAGGATATCAAGGCGGGTAACTGCCGCCCCGGTAAAGCCATTAACACGATTACTAAAGCGAGCGGCAACGGCGTCAAACCAGCCGCAGCGGCGCGGTCTGCCAGTGGTAGTGCCATACTCGTGAGCTCTCTCCCGAATCAGGTCGCCGGTCTCGTCCTTCAACTCCGTGGGCATGGGGCCACTACCCACCCTGGTGCAGTAAGCCTTAAACACACCCAGAATGCGGTCAATCCGGGTCGGGCTTAAGCCCGCCCCCAGGCAACCTCCCCCCGCCAGCGGCGATGATGAGGTGGTATAGGGATAGGTGCCAAAATCGGGGTCAAGCAAGGTACCCTGAGCCCCCTCAAGCAAGACCAGCTCGCCGCGGCTTAATATCTCCTCCAGTATTATCGTCGTCTCCCGAATGTAAGGAAACAGACGCTCCCCGTACTGGCAATACTGAGTATAGACCTCATCCAGCGACAGCGGGCTGGCTCCGTAAACCTTGGTCAGGATGGTATTCTTGTAGTCAATAATAGGGCGAAGCCGTTCCAGCAGCCCCTCCTTATCCAGAAGGTCGCCGGTTCTGATGCCCAGCCTGGCTGTCTTATCGGTAAAGGCAGGGCCGACGCCCTTGCGGGTTGTGCCCAGTGCCTTGCCCCCCCGCGCCTCCTCCTCCAGACCGTCAAGGAGGAGGTGATAGGGCATAATCAGATTAGCCCGGTCGCTGATAACCAACCTTGAGGTATCCACGCCACGCTGGGTGAGCTGCCCTATCTCGCCGATAAGCACCTCCGGGTTAATCACCACCCCATTACCGATAATACAGGTAGCCCTGGGTGAAAAAATACCGGAGGGGACAAGGTGCAGCTTAAACTCGCCAGAGGGATTGACCACGGAATGACCGGCATTATCGCCGCCAGAAAAACGGACTACCGCCCCCGCCTGCTGAGCAAGCCGGTCAACCACCCTGCCCTTCCCCTCATCCCCCCAGTGAGCCCCGATAATAGCAATAACTGGCATTACTTCTCCTCTAAACCTTCTTCTTATAACATAAATAGCCCCATAAATGAAAGTGGCTATTTTCTAGTTTTTCTAGTCTGCTGCCAGACATAAACCAGCCTCTGAACAAAGGTGAAAAAGCTAAATACCACGATAATAGCCAGGGCAATAACTAGGGCAATTGGCGGGTCCCCAGGAAAATCAAAGATTTTGCTGGGTGCTTCAATGTGGCTCAGCAAAAGACCCAGCGCCAGTACCACCACCCTCTCGGCGCGGGTAAACAGCCCCACCTGGCACTCCAGACCGGCTGCCTCCGCCCTGGCACGGGTATAGCTGACCAATAGCGAACCGACGAGGGCGAGGAAGACCAGCAAAACCAGTAACGGTGACCACCCGAATGACACCAAGATAGCCAGCAGCACCGCCGCCTCAGATAAACGGTCAAGGGTGGAGTCAAGGATACCGCCAAAGGGGGTAACCTTCTTAAGGCGCCGAGCCAGTGCCCCGTCCAGGATATCAAAAAAACCGGCGAAAAGTATCACCAACCCGGCGGCAAAGGGGTGGGCGGTGATAATAAGTGCCGCCGCGCCGAGGGCTAATACAAAACCAGTCCAGCTTATAGCGTCAGGTGTGAGCCGTGTCCTAGCTAAAAGCCGCACCACTGGCTCAGTAAGGCGATTGGCTATAGCGCCACGACCCCTGGATAGACTTACCTTTGAGCGTGCTCTCTTTGAAGCGATTGGTTAAATCACCCCACTTCTGCTTAAACTGAAAGTGCCGTCGCCTCAAGCTCTGGAAACTGCTTTCTCCACGGCGGCTCACTAAGAACCCTCATATAATACTTCAGAACATTCTGGGCAATGAGTTCCCAGCTATACTCCAAGGATTTAGCCCTTCCCCTAGCTCCCATCTCGCGGCGGAGTGACTCGTCAGTCAAAAGAGAGAGCAGAGCCCGGACTAACATCTCCTTATCCCCCGGCGGCACCAGCAGCCCATCAGCATTATGAGCCAGTACATTGGCATAACCCTCTATATTTGAGGCGACAATCGGCTTGCCCAGCGCCATAGCCTCAAGCAAGATGATGCCGAAGCTCTCCCCACCTGTGGCTGGAGCGCAAAAAACGTCAGCCGTTTTATAGTACCTGGGCAATTCCTCATAAGATACAAGTCCGGTGAAGACAACGTCCTTCAAGCCACTCCTTTTAACCTCTTTCTCATACTTACGCCGTAGCCTGGTGCCGGGACCAACAACAATAAGTCGAGAATTGGGAATTTGCTGTTTAACCTGCCCAAAGGCTGCAAGCAGATAGTTCAACCCTTTCCGTTTCTCCAGACGACTAACGAAGAGGATGTTCAGCTTACCATCGCAGAAATCCTCAACCGGAGATACACTAGGGGAGAAATGCTCTACATCCACGCCATTAGGGATAATATTATAGTATCCCGGGAAATAGCTGCAGGCAAACTCCCTGGCTGGCTTAGACACCGCAATCTTGCCATGGAGGCGGCGGAACCACCTCTTCAGCATCCACGTGCCAAAGGGTTTAGCCAGATTATAACCCGGGCTGCCCTCACAGGCATGAAAGGTTCCTATATTGGCTGCCTGAGATAAGCGGAGCACGGTGGTACACAACATTGGCATCAATGGTTCGTGGAGGTGGATAATATCAAACCTTTCACGGTCAAGAACGGATTTTACCCTTGAGGATAACCATGGTGAAAGGGTGAGCCGGGCAATAGAACCGCTGGTGGGTACAGGACGGGGGCTACCTATAGGGATAAATCTGTCACCAAAGCTGGAAATAGCCTTAGACGCCGGGGCAATGACCTTAACCTCGTGACCCATGCGGGCAAGATGGTGCTCAAGATAGGAAATATGAACGGCGACACCCCCGGGATAGGCAAAATCATAGGGGGATACTAACGCTATCTTCAACTCTAACTGCCTAAACCTCCGTAGAGACTTAGTCAAACATTCTTAAGTCGCCTCTGGCGGGACACCAACAATAAACTCCTCCACCATTCGGCGCGCTTCGTCATCGGTATATTGAACCGGCGGCGACTTCATAAAGTAGGAAGATGGAGCCACCAGGGCTCCTTTAAGCCCACGTTCCAGGGCAAGTTTACAGCACCTTATGGCATCAATAACCACCCCCGCCGAGTTGGGGCTGTCCCATACCTCAAGCTTCAGCTCCAGGTTCAGGGGGACATCGCCAAATGTTCGCCCCTCCATCCTGATATGGCAAAACTTGCGGTCAAGCAGCCAGGGGACATAATCGCTGGGGCCAACATGGATATCATCAGGGTTAAGCTGGTAATCCAGTTGAGAGGTAACGGCGCTGGTCTTGGATATCTTCTTAGACTCAAGCCGCTCCCTCTCCAGCATGTTATAGAAGTCAGTGTTACCGCCAAAGTTCAACTGGTAGGTCCGCTCCAGTCTAACGCCACGGTCCGCAAACAGTCGGGTGAGGACACGATGGGCAATAGTCGCCCCGACCTGGGATTTTATATCATCACCAATAACCGGAAGCCCCACCTGCTCAAAGCGCTTCTGCCAGTACTTCTCCCGGGCAATAAAAACCGGGATGCAGTTGATAAAGCCGCAACCGGCGGCTAACACCTGCTCAACATACCACTTGGTCGCCTCCTCGCTACCAACCGGCAGGTAATTAACCACCACGTCGGTGCGGGTCTCCTTGAGTACTTTAACAATATCGACGGTTGAGCCCGGCGCCTTCTGTATTATCTTTGATAGGTAAAGACCCAGCCCGTCATGGGTCATGCCCCGCTGGACGGTAACCCCCATCGTCGGCACGTCGCAGAACTTAAAGGTGTTATTGGGCGGGGTAGAAATAGCCTCGGCAATGTCCTTGCCTACCTTATTTTTATCAATATCAAAGGCAGCCACGAAGTTAATATCGCTGATATGATACCCTCCAAGATTAACATGCATAAGTCCGGGCACAAATTCGCTCTGCTTTGCTTTACGATAGTAATAGACACCCTGAACCAGGGAAGAAGCACAGTTGCCCACACCGATTATAGCTACATTTACCTTACCCAAGTTTTAAAGCCCTCCTTTCTCACGGAAAAGGCGATAAAAAAGACTAAAAGCCAATCCACGAGGTTGGCTCAATAAACAAACTTTTCCCCTTCACGCAGCAATTAAACACAGGATTCTACTCAATATCTGCAGCCCCTTCGCCCCCCTTTGGCATCCGCTGAACTATACCCCTATTATAGGTAAGCTGTCAAGGGCTGATAAATACCTTCTCCGGTTGCCACTGCCCCGTTTCCGGGTTGAACTTTAGTACTCCCAAGAACGAGCCATCACTGCTATAGGCACGGCAGCGGTCGCCAGAAGAATCATCCTCATCTAAAACCAGGGGGCGCCCGTTCCTTATATTCTTCTCAGCGGCGTTATCAACCACCACCGCCGCCCAATGTAAAAGCACGAAGTCTATAGGATAGATAAGCTCCTGCCAGTAGCCGTAACGAAAGCCGTCCTCAAGCTGGGATAACGAAACTGCGTCCTCAAGGCTAAAGGAGCCACAGCGCAAGCGGAGTAAGTTCTTTAGATGAGCGCCGCAACCCAGAAGCTGCCCTAAATCGTGGGCAAGTGAGCGGATATAGGTGCCCCGCTCACACTCAACCTCTATAGTAGCCAGCGGCGACTGCCAGCCTGTAAGCTCCAGGCGATAAATCCACCTCAGCCGGCTTTTCCGCTCAACCTCAATACCCTGACGTGCCAGTTTATAAAGCGGCTTACCGCGATGCTTTACCGCACTATACATGGGCGGGGTCTGAGATATTAAACCGCGAAAGGATTTAAGGGCAGAGAGCAATTTCCTCCGACTAACCCCCGATGGGTCTCCCCGGCTGACGATTTTACCGATGGCATCATCGGTATCGGTAACCACACCAAATTCAATCTCAGCCCGATAAGCCTTGGGTGTATCCAGTAAAAATTCAATAACACGCGTCCCCCGGCCAAGGCAGACAGGCAGAACGCCGCTTGCCGCCGGGTCCAGGGTACCGGCATGCCCAACGCGGCTCTCCCCGCTCAAGCGCCTGACTGCGGAGACAATACTGAAGGAAGTTTTACCCAGGGGCTTGTTAATATTGAGAATACCATCCACAGCTAGTCATCCTGCTCTGGGGTGCTACTTGAGCTAACCTCATCAATCAACTGCAACAGGCGAGCTCCCCGCTCAATAGAATCATCCCAGTGAAAACTCAGCTCGGGGGTGCGGCGCAGCCGCAGACGCTTTGCCAGCTGCTTACGGAGAAAACCGGAGGCCGCCGCCAGCCCGCTCAGGGTATCTCGCTTTACCTCCTCACTGCCGATACAGCTTACAAATACCTTGGCATGCCGCAGGTCAGCGGAGATAGAGACCTCGGTCACAGTAATAAAACTGCCAAGTCGGGGGTCTTTGACTTGGCGTTGCAGCAACTGGCTGATTTCATGGCGGAGAAGACTGCCTAACCGCTCGGTGCGATGTGCCATAATTACTACCTCTTAGCTCGTTCTCTTCGGAAAAACTCCAGTATATCGCCAACCTCAAAGTCGCCAAAATCCTTGATACCTATCCCGCACTCATAGCCAGCATTCACCTCATTAACACTATCCTTGAAACGCTTCAAGCTATCAACTTCGGATTCAGCTAATATTTGCTCGCCACGCCGCACCCTGACCGAGGCGCCACGACTAACCTTGCCCTCGCTAACAGAGGTACCGGCTACCTTTTTCTTCTTACTGGTGGAGAAAAGCGCCTTTACCTCAGCCCTGCCTTCAATAACCTCAACATAAGTGGGCTCTAATAACCCCTTGAGTGCCTTGCCCACATCATCAACCAGGTTGTAGATAACGTCATAGGTGCGGATGTCAACACCTTCCACGTCAGCCAGGCGCTGTGCCCCAGCGTCAACGGCGGTGCCGAAACCGATAATCAGCCCATTAGAGGCAATAGCAAGCGTAACGTCACTCTCAATAATGTTACCGCTGCCGCTATGGATAATCCTGACCTTAACCTCATCGGTTGACAGCCGTTCCAGGGAATCTCTTATCGGCTCAATACTGCCCTGAACATCAGCCTTGAAGATAACATTAAGCTCCTTTACCTCACCGGTACTTATCCGGTCATAGAGATTATCAAGGCTCACTGCCCTGGCTTGCTGCTGTATCTCCTGGCGCTTTTGTATCAAAGCCCGCGCCTGTTGTTCCCCGCTCACTGCCGTCAGGGTGTCACCAACCTCAGGCACACTATCCAAGCCAAGGATTTCAACCGGCATCGCCGGCTCAGCCTTCCTCAGCCGCTTGCCGGTGTCATTAAACATCGCCCTCACCCTGCCCCAGGTAGTGCCAACGGCCACGCTGTCACCAACCTTCAGGGTACCATTCTGAATCAGAACCGTAGCCATTGGTCCCTTGGTCTTGTCCAGCTTAGCTTCCACAACTACCCCTACCGCCGGTTGAGAGGGGTTCGCCTTCAGCTCCTCCATCTCAGCCACCACCAGAATATTCTCCAACAGCTCAGGGATGCCTATCTTCTCCTTGGCGGATATGGAAACACAGACCACATCGCCCCCCCACTCCTCAATAACCAGGCCGGCTTCAGACAGCTGCTTCTTAACCCGCTCAGGGTCAGCGTCGGGCTTATCAATCTTATTAATCGCCACCACCATTGGCACCCCGGCAGCCCGCGTATGGTCAATAGCCTCCAGGGTCTGGGGCATTACCCCATCATCAGCCGCCACCACCAGAACGGTGATGTCGGTTATCTGGGCGCCACGAGCCCGCATTGCAGTAAAGGCTTCATGGCCCGGGGTATCCAGAAAGGTAATCTTTTGCCCGTTGACCTCCACCTGATAGGCGCCAATATGCTGGGTAATACCCCCAGCCTCCCTATCCATTACATTGGTCTGGCGGATGGCATCAAGCAGCCTGGTCTTACCATGGTCAACATGCCCCATAATGGTAACTACCGCAGGACGCAAGTGCAGACCGCCCGCTTCCTCAGCCCCGGGACGATACCTCTTACTCACGCTGGTGGTGGCTAAAGGCTTTAGCTGGGCTTCATAGCCAAAGGCAGCCGCTACTGCCGCTGCTGCCTCATATTCAATAACCTGATTAATATTGGCGAAAATGCCGCTTCTCATCAGTTGTTTGATAACGTCAACGGCACTGACCCGCAAAAGGTCAGCCAACTGCCTGACTGCTACCGAGTGGGGAATCTCAATCAGTTTGGTCTTTGCTTCTCCTGCTTTGCTCGCCTTTGCCACTAGAACTCTCCTTCCCCAGTCCCTCGCTATATCTAAGAAGCTGCTCCCGATTATCCGGGGTAAGGGTGGTGCGCAAGGCATGCTCCAGGCGACCCTTCTTCAACCCAACCTCCCAGCACTCCGCCGCCGGGCATAAATAAGCACCCCTCCCCGCCCTCTTCCCGCCGGGGTCAACCTCAACACCGCCGGAAACTCGCACCAGACGGACTAGTTGGCGCTTGGGGCCTGCCGTGCCACAAGCCACACAAGTCCGCTGGGGTATATGCTTAACCAAAACAGGTTTAATACTCCTCTTCCTCATCAGGTAACTCTGGCTTTTGGCGCTGCTTCCTGCCCCTGGCGCCATCATCAACCCGCTTCTCGCGAGTCTCCTTCTTTTTCTTCTTCGATTTAGCCACCACCTTAGTCGGCGCGAATGCCAGAACATCCTCAGCAAACCGGAGCTTAGGTGATTCCACCTTGTCTTGCGACTTCAGCAAAGCCTTGGGGGGAACAAGTTCGGTATCAAGCGGTGCCTCCGGCCCAGCGGCGACTTCCGCCGCGGCCAAGACCGGCTCTTCAATACCTGGTAATTCAGCCTCAATCTCCTCTTCTTCAGGTGAAGCCCCGGCTTTTGCCAGCTGTTCCACCTCGGCAGTGGAGGCACTCTTAATATCAATACGCCAGCCGGTGAGCTTAGCCGCCAATCTGGCGTTCTGCCCCTCCTTGCCGATGGCTAAGGAGAGCTGCTTATCAGGGACAACCACGGTGGCTATCCCCCCGTTCTCATTCAGGGTCACATTTATTACCTGCGCCGGGCTGAGGGCATTAGCAATGAAGGTCTGGGGGGAGGAGCTCCACGTAACAACGTCCAGTTTTTCTCCGTTCAACTCCCTCATAATATTTTGTATCCTGATGCCGCGGAGCCCAACACAGCAACCAACCGGGTCAATGCCTTCGCTGCTGGCAGCCACCGCTATCTTACTTCGGTAACCAGCCTCACGGGCGATTGATTTCACCTCAACCACCCCATTGAGAACCTCAGGAACCTCAAGCTCAAAAAGCCGGCGCAGCAAATCGGGGTGAGAGCGTGACACCACCACCTGGGGCCCCTTGCCCGTCTGCGCCACCTCCAGAAGATAAAGCTTGAGCCTTTGCCCCACCCGATACCTCTCCGTGCGAAGCTGCTCAACAGCGGGGAGTACTGCCTCCGTCCTGCCTAAATCAATAAAAATCTGCCTTGGCTCAATGCGCTGCACCAGGCCGGTGACAATATCGCCTTCCTTGCTGGAATATTCCTCAAATATGGCGCTGTGCTCCGCCTCATGGAGGCGCTGGAGAATGACCTGCTTTGCCGTTTGCGCCGCAATTCGCCCGGCGTTGCGCGGGGTCGCCTCCACCATGACAACCTCGCCAAGCTGAGCGTCAGGGTTGAGCTTTGTCGCCTCAGCCAGTGATATTTCACTGAGCATCTCCGAGGGTTGCTCAACTATGGTCTTCTCCGCCCACACCTTGACCGCACCGGTAGCCGGGTCAATCTTGACCGAGATATTCTGGTTGGGGGCAAAATCCTCCTTCCGATACGCCGATACCAGCGCCGACTCTACGGCGGCAAGAACTGTCTCTTTAGGCAGGTTCTTCTCCGCCGAGAGCTGGGTTATAGCGAGCATAAATTCGCTCTTCATCTAAGGTTAAGCCCTCCAACCCTGTTACTCCTGCCATAATTAAAAAAGTGGGGTCAAACCCACTTCTCTAATCAACATCTACTGCCACAAGTATACCACAACTCCGCCTGAGATGCAATACATTGCCTAGAAATTGCCTCGGCGCTAAGCTATAATGGTCAAAATGGTAAAAAGTCCGGCTATAGATAAACTAAAGGCTTCGGTTATAAAAGAAGTAGAAGCTCACCGTGACCAGCTCCGTGAGCTGAGCCTGAAAATCCACTCCACCCCCGAGCTCGGTTTTAAAGAGACCAAGGCAGCGGGCTGGCTAACCCAATACCTTAAGAAGAATGGCTTCTCTACCAAGCAGGGCATCTCCGGGCTACCCACCGCCTTTAGCGGGAGCTACGGAAAGGGAAAACCAGCGATTGCCATTCTGGCGGAGTATGACGCCCTGCCCAAGCTCGGGCACGCCTGCGGTCATAACCTTATAGCTGGCAGCGCCGTTGGCGCCGCCGTGGCATCTAAACCGGCTATTGACCGATTCGGCAGCAGTGTTCTCGTTATCGGCACGCCGGCTGAGGAGCTGTACGGGGGCAAGGCAATAATGGTGGAGCGAGGAGCATTTAATAATATAGACATAGCGATGATGGTGCATCCCGGGGTACATGATGCCACCACCACCCAGGCACTAGCCTGTATCGCTCTGGATGTTGAGTTCTTCGGCAGAGCAGCTCATGCCTCAGCCCGACCCGAGGCCGGCATAAATGCCCTGGAGGCAATGCTCCAGTCCTTTGCTGCCATTAACTCGCTAAGGCAGCATATCAAGGACAGGGCTCGCATCCACGGCATTATCACCGACGGCGGGGAGGCAGCCAATATCGTCCCCGCTCACAGCGCTGGAAGCTTTATCGTCCGCGCCGAGGATAATGCCTATCTAGATGAGCTAATGGAGAGGGTGCTGAACTGCTTTGTTGGCGCCGCCACTGCCACCGGCGCCCGCCTGGAATACCGCTGGGGAGAGGCGCGCTACGCCCCCATGCGCAACAACATGGCACTAGCCAGGCTATTCCAGAAAAATATGCAGTCCCTGGGACGCAGGGTGCCCCTCGCCAGACCGGTTAATGCCTTCGGCAGCACCGATATGGGGAATGTCAGTCAGATAGTGCCCGGTATCCACCCCGGTGTTGCCATCGCCCCGGAAGGGGTAGCCATCCATTCCCCAGAGTTTGCCCAAGCCGCTGCCTCGGAGGAAGGTATCAAAGGGATGCTTGACAGCGCCAAGGCTCTGGCGATGACTATTGTTGACCTGCTGGCTAACCCGGAGACAGTGGACAGGATTAAGCAGGAGTTTGAAAGTAAGTAACTGGCTTGTCAAACAACGCCCCCGTGTTCTAAGATTATACTAGCGTTAAAAGGAGAGAGGTAACCCATCCCCCTGACCCCCTTCCCTTGATAAGGGAAGGGGGAGTAGAGTGAGAGAGGGGCTTTGTCCCTCTCTAAAAACTCTTTCCCCCTCTCCAAGAATGGAGAGGGGGATACAGGGGGTGAGGTTGATAAATAATCTCTAAGGAGAGTTTATGAAAGCCTATCTGGGCATTGATGTCGGCTCGGTAACCACCAAATTTGCCGTGCTCAATGACGCCGATGAGCTAATTGCCCATCTCTACCTGCCAACGCAGGGTAAGCCCATTGAGATGGTGCAGCAGGGCTTAAGCCAGATCAGGCAAAAACTGCCCCAAAGTATTGACATCGCCGGCGTGGCTACCACCGGCAGCGCCCGCTATCTGGCCGGGGTAATCATCGGTGCCGATTTGGTCAAGAATGAGATTACCAGCCACGCCGTAGGCGCCCTGCACTACTTCCCCCAGGCGCAGACCGTAATTGAAATCGGCGGGCAGGACAGCAAGATTATCATTATCAGAGACGGCTTGGTTACCGACTTCGGCATGAACACGGTATGTGCCGCCGGCACCGGCAGCTTCCTTGACCACCAGGCACTGCGCCTCAACATGAGCATTCAGGAATTCAGCCGGAAGGCTCTGAAGAGCCAAAACCCGGTGCGCATCGCCGGAAGGTGCACCGTCTTTGCCGAATCGGATATGATTCATAAGCAACAGACGGGGCACCGGATTGAGGATATTTTATATGGTCTGTGCCAGGCACTGGCGCGCAACTATCTTAGCAACGTGGGGCTGGGTAAGGATATTCAACCCCCGATAATATTTCAGGGCGGTGTTGCCTTTAACCGGGGTATAGTGAAGACACTTCAAGAAGAGCTTGGCAGCGAGGTAATTGTCCCACCCCACCACGAGGTGATGGGGGCAATAGGCGCCGGCTTACTCGTCCACGAAGAGATGGCAGGCAGTCAAAACGGGAGCAATTTTAAGGGATTTGACGTAAAAGAAGCCCCGCTGGTGACAATCCTGAAGAAGGTGAAAATACATGATAATCGCCGTTGATGCTGCTGGTGGAGAGCATGCCCCCCGCGAAGTAGTAGAAGGAGCGATTAAAGCGTCTCAGGAATACGACATTGAAATTGCGCTGGTGGGGAATAAAGCCCTCATCCACGTGCTGGCCGGTCGCCATATAGACAGGGCAAAGCTCAGCATTATTGAAGCCAAGCAGGTCATTGGGCCTCGTGAGTCGCCGATGAAAGCCATACGCAGCAAGCCGGACTCCTCAATAGTGATTGGGGTTAATATGGTAAGAGACGGTAGAGCCTCAGCCTTTGTCTCCGCGGGCAACACCGGGGCAGTAGTTATTGCCAGCCTTCTCAGCCTGGGAAAGATAAAGGGTGTCGAGCGCCCCGCCCTGGGCAGCTTTCTTGATATTACCCCCACCACCCCCGCCCTGCTTATTGACTCCGGCGCCAATGCCGACTGCCGACCAAGCCACCTCGTCCAATTCGCTCACTTAGGCTCAACCTACGTTAAACACCTCCTTAACATCGGTTCCCCCAGCGTGCGCCTGCTCAGCACCGGCGAAGAGGAGGAAAAGGGTAACCGTCTCATTCAGGAAAGCTATAGCCTGCTCAAGAAATCCAAGCTGAACTTTATCGGCAGCATAGAAGGGCAGGACCTATCAAAGGAAACCGCCGATGTCATCGTTACCGATGGCTTCACCGGGAATATAGTGCTCAAGACTATTGAAGGGTTAGGTGACACCTTCCTCGGCGTGGTGCGACAAACGGGACACATTCTGTCTGCCGCTTATCATCTCCAGGGACGGACCCTACTCCAGGATATAGGGCTAGGCGCCTGGGTCAAGCGGGTAGACTATAGAGAATACGGCGGGGCGTGTCTATTAGGGGTAAATGGAAGTATCATCGTCTCTCACGGGCGCAGTCAGGCCAGGGCGATAAAAAACGCCATCGGTCTAGCCAAACGGACAGCAGAGCGGGACATCTGTAGAATAATTGAAGAGGAGGATTATGACTAAGCCAATTGCAGTTGATGACGCCACCTTTGACCAGGCAGTACTAAAATCAAAGACGCCGGTACTGGTAGACTTCTGGGCACCCTGGTGCCGACCCTGTATTATGGCAGCACCGGTACTTGAGGAGCTGGCTGAGGAGTATGCCGGTAAGCTAACCATTGCCAAGCTGGATGTTGACCAGAATGCCAAGACTGCCGCCAGCTATAATATAATGGCTATCCCCAATCTCATTATCTTTAAGGATGGCAAGCCAGTATCGCAGATTGTGGGCTATAAACCCAAAGCCGAGTTGAAACGAGACCTGGACACTGTCCTCAAGTAAAGACTATGAGCAGTGAATATGAGGTAATTATTATCGGCGGTGGTTCGGCCGGGCTCAGTGCCGGAATTTACACCTCAAGGGCTCGCCTTAACAGCCTGCTCATAGAAAGGGGGGTGGCGGGTGGTCAGATAGCCGATGCCGAGCTGGTGGAAAACTACCCCGGCTTTGCCGATGGTATTTCCGGGCTGGAGTTGGGGCAGCTAATGCAGCAGCAGGCAACCAGATACGGGCTGGAAACCCTACAGGCTGAGGTTACCGGCGTTGGGCTTAAAGGGAAGAAAAAAGTAGTAAAGACCACCAAGGGCGATTTTAGCGCTAGAGCCGTGATTATTGCCAGCGGCTCGGAACGGAGCAAGCTGGGCGTACCTGGCGAGGAGGAATTTAGCGGCAGGGGTGTTTCATACTGCGCCACCTGCGATGGCCCCTTCTTCAAGGAAAAGCCGGTAGCCGTGGTTGGCGGCGGTGATGTCGCCATTACCGAAGCCCTTCACCTGGTAAAATTTGCCTCAAAGGTAAAGGTAATACACCGCCGCGACCAGCTCCGCGCCACCCACATTTTAGAAGAGAGGGCGCGGGCGGAACCCAAGATAGAATTCCTCTGGAACAGCGCGGTGGAGAAAATTGAGGGTGAAGATGTGGTCAAGCGACTGAGCCTGCGCCAGGTGAAAACGGGGGAGAAATCCACCCTCGATGTAGCTGGAGTCTTTATCGCTATCGGCTTTAAGCCCAACACCGACTACATTAAAGGCTTTTTACCCCTGGACAAAGCCGGCTTTATCATCACCAACGAAAAGATGGAGACCAAGATACCCGGCGTTTTCGCCGCCGGCGATGTGCGTTTGAACTCCGCCCAGCAGGCAATAACCGCCGCCGGGGATGGTGCTACCGCCGCTATATTTGCCGAAAAATTTCTTTCCGGATAGCCTAGCGCTTCCCCCAAAAAGTAAAGTATAATGAGGTGAGAGGAAAATTATGAGGGTCGTCTTTATTCAGGATGTGCCCAATGTGGCTAGAGCCGGTGAGATAAAAGAGGTAGCCGATGGCTACGCCAGGAACTTCCTCATCCCCAGAAAACTAGCCCTGTTAGCTAAATCCCATGTGCTCAGCCAGCTAGAGACAAGGGAAATAACAGAAGCCAAAGAAGATGAGGAGCTAACCATGCTGGCTCAACAGATAGAGGGCAAGGAAGTCAACATCAAAGCCAAGGCTGGAGCCAAGGACAAACTCTACGGCTCAATCACCAGCGCCGATATTGCCTCCGAGCTAAAAAACAGCACCGGGCTGGATATTGACAAGAGAAAGATAGAGCTGGAAGAGCCCATCCGCCACCTCGGCAGCTACGAGGTGGCTATCAGACTGGGGCAAGACATTGTACCCAGGATAAAGGTCAGTGTAACCGAAGAGGAAGCGCCAAAGGCAGAGGAGAAACCTCCAAAGAAAAAGGCAAAAGTAGCAGAGGAGAAGAAAGCTCCAAAGACAGCGGTAAAAGCAACAAAGAAAGCGGCTCCCAAGAAAGAGGAGAAGGTAACAAAAGAAAAGAAGGCGTCGAAGAAGAAGGCTGCCGAGAAAGAAGAGAAAGCTCCCAAGAAAAAGAGGGCGGCGCCGAAGAAAGAGAAGAAGACTGAGAAGGAAGAGAGCTAATGTACAGCGAGAAGTTACCGCCGCATAATATTGAGGCTGAGGAAGCAGTAATCGGCTCACTGCTGATAGACGGGTCGGCAATCTATAAGATTGCCTCCTTTCTCGAGCCGCCGCACTTCTACAGCGAGCAAAACTCAGCGATATACGGGGCATGCCTTGCCCTCTATGAGCGCCCTGAACCTGAGCCGATAGACCAGATAACAGTAGCCAACGAGCTTGACCGGAAGGGAAAACTGGAGGCATGCGGCGGCGCCGCCTATCTAAGCCAGCTGATATCCACCTGCCCCACCTCCCTTGATATTGAGGCTCATGCTCAGATTGTCTATCGCCTGGCGGTGATGCGCCGCCTGATTGATGCCGCCGGTCAAATCGCCAATATCGGCTATCAGGCTGACCCTGACCTTGACGCCAGCCTTGACCGGGCAGAAGATTTCCTCTTTCGGCTGCGCCACGGCCAAAACTCACAAGACCTCACCCACATCCGCCAGGTGCTGGACAGGTACTTTGAAACCACCGCCGCTACTGATGAAGAAGGTCGCCCCAAGGAGGCAGTCCCCTATGTACTGTCCGGTTTCACCGGTCTGGATGAATTCCTCGGTGGATTTCAGCGCTCTGACCTGATTATCGTTGCCGGCAGACCAAGCATGGGCAAGACGAGCCTCTCCCTCAGCCTTGCCCGCAATGCCGCCGTGGAGCAGGGAGCCTGCGTGACCCTGTTCAGCCTGGAGATGGCACGGGAGCCTCTGGTCTTACGCTTCCTGGCCAGCGAAGCCGAGGTTGATTCCAGACGGGTGCGCCTCGGGCTGCACACCGAAGAGCAGGAAAAAAGGATTATGGATGCTATCGGCAGGCTTTCCGAAGCACCAATCTATATTGATGATACCCCCCAACTGCGGGTAGCCGAGATGAGAAGCAAAGCCCGCCGCCTCCACTTTGAGCGCGGCGTTGACCTGATTATCGTTGACTACCTGCAGCTGATGTACGGGGAGGGAAGGGACGAAGTTGAGAAGATAAGCCATATCTCCCGCTCTCTCAAGGCGCTGGCTCGGGAGCTTAATGCCCCGGTAATAGCCGTATCTCAGATGAGCCGTGCCGCCGAGTGGCGCGCCTCACACAAACCGCAGCTCTCTGACCTCAGGGGAAGCGGCAGCATTGAACAGGACGCCGATGTCGTTGTCTTTATTTACCGCGATGAATACTACTACCCCGCCAGGGAGGAGTGGGAAAAGGAACACCCCGGCGAAAGCTACCCGCCGCCGGCTGATATCATAATCGCCAAGCACCGTAACGGCCCCACCGGTGAAATTAAGCTACTTTTCAAGCCCAAGATGGCAAAGTTTTCCAATATTACCAATGAAGAGCCGAGCCTGTTATGAAACAGTTTACCGGTTTTCCAGCCAAGACAAAGTTTACCGCCATACCCAATTCCTTCTTCAGCGTGCTGCTGCCCCAAATCAGCGATATCGCCGAGCTGAAAACAACCCTCCACATCTTCCAGACCCTCTACCAGAAACGGGGTTACCCCCGCTTTACCACCTATAAAGAACTGCTGGGCAGTAAGGGCCTGATGAGCAGCCTGGCGGGAACGTCTCCGCCAGACAAGGTATTGCGCAACGCCCTAGAAATGGCGACCAGGCGGGGTACCATCCTTCATATTGTGCTGGACAGGGATGGGACACCTGAGAACGTCTATTTTCTCAATACTGAGTCTGATAAGCAGACCTTGGCTAAGATTCAAAACGGGGAACTTACCCTGAGCGGGCTGAAGGCAAAAGAGCCAGCCTATGTTGAAACCGAGGCGCCGCCCGACATCTTCACCCTCTACGAACAGAACATCGGCATGCTAACCCCGCTCATTGCCGATGAGCTGCGTGACGCCGAGAAACTATACCCTGAGGCATGGATAAGAGAGGCAATTAAAGAGGCAGTTTCCCTCAATAAGCGAAGCTGGAGGTATATTGCCAAGATTCTGGAGCGCTGGTCAGCGGAAGGTAAGGGTGATGGAACATATCGGCGAGATTCTAAAAAGACAGACCCAGACAAATACATCAAAGGCAAATATGGACACATTGTCAGGCGCTGAAGAGGCGGAAGAGGCGTCACCAAACTCAGCCTGTCCCATCTGCAAGGGGACGGGGTTTGTCCACCCCCGCCTGCCCTCAGGCAAACCCGATTACAGCCGGGTTATTACCTGCCGCTGCGTCCAGAAAGAACTGGATAAAGAGCTTAAAGCCCGCCTCCAGCGATATAGCGGTCTTGACCTGGCGCTGCTCAAAAAGATGACCTTTGACAATTTTAAGCGGCGGGTTAACCTGCCGCCGGAAGTGCAGGGGAACCTGGAAGAGGCATATCGCATCGCCGTTGACTTCGCCAAATCACCCGAAAACTGGCTGGTACTTGCCGGTGTTACCGGCTGCGGCAAGACCCATCTGGCAGTTGCCATCGCCAATCACCGCCTCAAAGAGGGAAAACCGGTCAAATTTGTGGTAGTGCCCGACTTCCTTGACCACCTACGCTCCGCCTTCAGTCCGGAGAGCCAGGTATCCTATGACCAGCTCTTTGAAGAGGCAAAGAACGCCCCCCTCCTCATCCTGGATGACTATGGTGAGCAGTCAACCACCCCCTGGGCACAGGAGAAGCTCTATCAGGTCATCAATTATCGCTACAATGCCCGGCTGCCCACTATAATCACCACCCGCCTAGCATGGGACGAGATGGACGACCCCATAGCCTCCCGCTTCCTCGACCACCAACTCAGCATGATATTCAATATTAATGTTCCCGACTACCGAACCGATGCCACCGCCAGCCGAAAGAAGATAACCCGCGGCAGGAAGGGACGCCGGGGCTAGCCATAGATTATTTAGAAACCTATCCCCCTGACCCCCTTCCCTTGGAAATTTATGAAGGGAAGGGGGAGTAGAGTAAGAGAGGGGCTTTGCCCCTCTCTAAAATCTCTTTCCCCCTCTCCTTTCAAAAGGAGAGGGGGATACAGGGGGTGAGGTTAGTAACAGGCTCTAGCCGCTAATTTGCATAGCCTGAGGCTTTTTAGTAAAATAGGTGTGTTTTTGGCATTGATGAAGGGCATGGAAATAACAAAGCTTCCGGTTCTGGTACTAAATCAGAACTACGAACCACTCAATATATGCCGAGTGCGGCGGGCGGTAGTATTGCTCCATTACGGCAAGGCTGAGATGCTGGAGAACGGTACCGGATTTATCCACTCAGCCAGCCAGAGCTTCTCCGTTCCCTCGGTAATAAAACTGGGCTCTATGATTAAGCGCCCCCGACCCCAGAGGAAGCTCACCCGCCTTGAGGTCTTCCACCGCGACCAATTTACCTGTCAGTACTGCGGCAAGCAGACCCACCAACTTACCCTAGACCATGTCCTCCCCCGATACCGGGGTGGGGAGCACGTATGGGAAAATGTGGTCAGCGCCTGCACCCCCTGCAACCGGCATAAGGCGGGCAAAACACCCAGCGAAGCGGGGATGAAACTAAAGCGGCAGCCGGCACCACCGAAGGGCGGTAGTTTCTTCTACATCCCCCGCGGCTACCAGCAAATCCACAGCCAGTGGCAAAAATACCTGCCCCAATAAGAGCTAGCCCTTCTTGGGCGGTTGCTCCTCAACTGTAACCTTGCTCAGAGGTAATTCCACCCTTGCCTGGGTTTCCAGCTCAACCCATACTGTTTCCTTGAGCGGATTACCCCCCACCACCACAGCCATTCCCAGGGGGGTTTTTACCCGTTGACCCTCCCTGGGCAATTTCCGCTTCATGTCATGGTACTGCTCACTCTCATAGGCTAAGCAGCACAACAACCGGCCGCAAATACCCGATATCTTCATCGGGTTAAGGGGCAAGTCCTGCTCCTTAGCCATCTTGATGGAAACCGGAGACAGCTCGGTCAGGAAATTCACGCAACAAAGCGGGCGCCCACACCGCCCAAAGCCACCAACCAGCTTGGCTTCGTCCCGGGGTCCGAGCTGACGCAACTCAATCTTCACCTTAAAACGGCTATGTAATTCCCGAACCAGCTCGCGGAAGTCAACCCTCTCCTCAGCACTAAAGAAAAAGGTGAGCCGGCTGCCCTCAAGATTGTACTCTGCGCCCAGCAGCTTCATCGGCAGCCCAAGTTTAGCTATCAGTTTACCACACTCAGCCAGAGCCTCAGCCTCCTTGGCTTCAAGCTCCTTGGCCTGCTCGATATCCTCCGGCTCCGCCTTGCGCACCACCGGTTTCAAACCTTTAGGCGCTTCACCCGCCGAGACCTGCTTAGGGGCAATCATTACCCTCCCCAGTTCCAGGCCGCGAGCCGTCTTGACCACCACGTAGTCACCTACATTAAGCTCAATATCGCCGGCGTCAAAGTAATATACCTTACCGGCTCTTTTGAAACGTACGCCAACAGTTTCAGCCATGCTCTAACCACCCCTCCCTAGCGGAATACTCAGCATCAGCACCTCAAACGCCAGCCGCGGATTGGCATTCTGCCTGAGCTGCTCACCCGTCGCCTGAATACTATTGATAACAGACCTTATCTGCTTAAGACGGTAACCCCTGGCTATGTCAACCAGCGTGGCTTCATGGTCAACATTGGTGATAGCACTGCTAGAGCCGAGCTTGACCAGCAACAGGTCGCGCCACCAGTCAAGCCATAAGTCCAGTATTTCCCGAACCAGCCCCCGGCTCTGCCCGAACCAGGTTACCAGTTGGTTAACATAGGCAAAACGCGATTCATAATCACCGCCGATAATATTAAGCAGCCCCTCGAGCCTCTCCGCCCGCTGCTGAAGCAAACGCTCGTCAGAAGCCGCCAATATTGCCCAGCCCAGGCAGCCGTGACAGAGCCGGGCCAGAAGCCCCGCCCTTTGCTGCTCAACACCCCAGCGCTGGCTAAGAACATTTTCTACTTCGGAGGCAGGCAGGGGGGGTAGCTCCAGTCGCTGGCAGCGGGAGACCACGGTGGCTGGCAGCACCCCGCCACTGGTGGCCAGCAGAATAAAGATTACCCCGGCTGCCGGCTCTTCCAGTGTCTTGAGCAGGCAGTTGGCAGCCTCGGTTGACATGAGCTCAGCCCGGTCAATGATAAATACCTTATAACTGCCCTCAAATGGCGGCAGGTTTGATGAGTGCTGCATCTGCCTAATCTGGTCAATGCCGATTTCGGTGGCGCCATTAGAGTTCAAGCCTATAATCTGGACATCGGCGTGCTTGCCCGAGGCTATCTTCTGGCAGGAATCGCACACACCACAGGGCACTTCATCCCCCTGGCAGTTCAGCGCCTGCGCCAGGTCCAGGGCAAGGGTCATCTTGCCCACATGGGGAGGGCCAAGCACCAGATAGGCGTGTGCTATAGCCCCCCGCTCCAAGCTCCGCTGGAGCAGGGAAACAACCCTAGATTGCCCCACTACCTGCCACAAATATAACCTCCCGAGCTAAAGTAGGTCATAACTAATCAGGTCGTCAAAGGTCTCACGGCGCCGAATAAGGCGCGCCTTGCCATTATTGACCAAGACAACCGCCGGCTTGAGCGAGGCGTTATAGTTGCTCCCCAGCGGCAGGCAATAGGCACCGCAATCGGCTACGGCGATAATATCACCCGCCGAGACCGGGGGCAGGGCAATATCCTCAATCAGTATGTCCCCCGATTCGCAGAACTTGCCGGCAACGGTAACCTTCTCTGCGTCACTCTCCGACATCCTGCTGGCAACCACCGCCTCATGCCTAGCCCCGTAAAGAGCAGGGCGAATGTTATCCGCCATGCCCCCATCTACCGAGACATAGCGCCTGACCCCGGGTATGTCCTTCACCACCCCCGCCGTATATAACGC
>CAYWCO010000005.1:0-25945 GCA_964456815.1 uncultured Dehalococcoidales bacterium
GGGTATCACTGCCCAGTTGCCGCTGGGTTACAGCACTTTTAATAGTGGGGTGAATATACTCGATAGGGTCTTCAATGGTAACCACATGGCGACTTTCAATGGTGTTCAAATGGTGAATCATAGCCGCCTGGGTGGTAGTCTTACCGCTACCGGTAGGTCCGGTAACTATTAGCAGTCCTCGCGGCTTGAGGGCAAGCTCCTTATATATCTGAGGCAGCCCCAACTCATCTATAGTCGGGATTTTCTCCGGCAGCAAACGGATGGCAAGGCTGATGGTACCGCGCTGTTGAGCGGCATTGCAACGGAGGCGACCAACGCCGGCTAAGGTAAAGCCAAAATCAAGCTCCAGCTGGCGGTGGAACTCTTCCCTCTCCTGAGGCGTAGTTATGCGGAGGAAAGCCTGGTTTATATCATCAGCAGCTAGTGGCGCTGCATCTTCCAGCGCCTCCAGTTTACCGTTAATCCGCAGCAATGGCGGGCTATCAATAACCAAATGCAAATCAGAGGCACCCAGTGACTTAGCTTTATTAAGTAATGAAGAAATATCCATTCCTCACCCCCTACCTTACAAAAAGCTTAAAATCAAACCCGGTAACCCATCCCTCTTGCTCTACTGCGTCTATAGATAAGATAATAACGCTACTAAAACTGGTTCTTAAATCCCTGGCATATGAGAAAATGTTATCCACAGTAGGAGCTATACCTTTCACCTCTATTGAGCCACCCTCATGTTTAATCCCGGTCAAATCTATAGCCCCTGGCAGCAGGTTGACAACCTCAACCAAGTCACTACTCGCCTGTTGCCGCCCCGCTTCTAGAGAGGTTAGGGTAGTATCAAAGATTCCTGCCCTGGCTGCTATTGGTGCAAGCTCAGCTTCTACCTGCTGAATCTGCCCCTGTAGCGTTGTCATCTCCTCAAGCTGCAGGGCAATACTACCTTGAAGTGGGGCTAATTGGGAACGCAGTATTGAGTTATACTCAGATTTGCCGTAAATCATAAACGCCATACTAATCATTAAGCCAACGGCAGTTATAATGCCAACCGGGAGAAGGATGCGTGATAAGCGCACCCCCTCGGGCATGTAAGCCTCAGGTAGGGCATTAAAATTCACCAGCTAAACATTAGCCCCCTCCCCCCCGTACCCCGGCTCCTTAAGCGCCAGCCCGATATTGACCATAAAGTCGCTGGCGTCAAAGCCTTCGGGAGATTCCACAGGCGATGGCAATACTGACACCGGGGACCCCAGCTTGCCCCCCAGCGATTGCCAGCTCTCTGGCAAATGTGCCAGCTCACTACAAACAAATATGGGCACAGTTGAATCCAGAGGGTCTTCCCGATGGCTAGAATTATAGAAGTCAACCGTCCTATCAACCTCTTCAGTGATAGCTGACAGCCTCTCCGGCGCCGATGTAACCTCGCCGGGTAAAGACAGCCTGTGGATTAGCTGGGGGAGCCTATCCTCCATAACCATAATGTCAAGGTGGTCTAGCACAGTATTAACAATTATCGCCCTGGGCTCATCCAGGGTCCGGCATAGGGCTAACGGCGCCAGGTCCATAACATATGGCTGAACACCTGCCAGATGCATTGTCTTAACCAGGCCATCAGTCACATTGCGGGGGAAAACAGCTAAGAAAACGCGAGTTTCTCCCGGCGGGGCGGGAAGACGCTGATATGAAAGGTAGACCTCATCTAAAGGCACCGGTATCACCCTTTTTGCCTCCTGCTTTACCGCCTCAGGCAATATCGCTTCTGGCAGCTCGGGTAAAGAAATCAGACGGTATAAGGAATTGAGCCCGCTTAGACCGGCGATAACCCGCCGTGTCTCAATCTTCGTCAGCTTAAATAGCTTATTAAGCTCCTCGGCAACCCTGTCTTCATCTACGACAAGCCCGTCACTAACCAGACCCGGCTCCAGAGGTAAGCTAGCCCACTTCTTTACCCCCTTGCCCTCAACTACCAGCAGGTTAACGGCATCATCTCTAACAAATACAGTAGTAACCTTTTCCGCCATGCTTATTCACCCCCGTAGCTATAGCCACTAAGCTCAATCCTGCCTAAAGGCTCCGGCGGCTCTTCCCCCCTAGTTTCAGCCTGAGGAACCACTATCTCTAACCTCTCCACGGTAGCACTGGCAAAACGCTCATCGGCAGCTATATCGTTAACCATGCCAAGTATACTATTCACCGCACCCCTCACCCCCACCTCAAAAGCGATAACAGTGAAGAAAATACCCTCTATCTCCATCTCACGCGGCTCTTCCGCCGACATACTCTCTATCTCCAGGTTGTGAAGGTCGGCAATATCAGATAATACCTCATCGTACTCAATGCTCGCCTCCAATCTGGGGAAGCTTGTCTGAGAACTGTTAAGCAATGCTTTAGCTTGAGCCAGTTCGCTCTCCTTCTGCGTCAGCTGGCTTTCCAGGGACGCCCTGCCTGAAATGAGCTGTGTCAACTGAGTCTGAGCCCCAGCCAAGCTCCCCTCCAGCTGCTCCTGCTCGCCAGACTGCCGGGCATAAACAACGAACAGAGTAACAAAGACGATAACTAAAACACCGCCCCCCAGAACCAACCGCGCTGTTCTACCTAACCTCATCATTTTTCATTACCTCTTTTATCACCTCACCAAGTAACTGAGAGTTCCGCCGCTGGCAACCTTGCTGCGGAAGGAGAGAATTATATACACTAGCATAAACCCATCACTGTCAGTAGGCAAGTCCACCTGAGCCCAGGTAGCTCCCGCATCTATGGTAGGGTAGGCAACAGTAAAGGTATCAATATCTATCCCGGGCACAGATAAACCGGGCGACTTTCCATTCCACACATCATCCTCCGGGCTATACGTATTTGACAGTTCGTCATCGTTAACTATCATTTGATCGCCAGTGTAGTCTCCGCCTTCGTCCCCCTCGCCGACAAAGCAGGTCAGCCGGGCGGCATATTCCTCATATATAACCTCATCAGGGGCAATGAAGCCGCTAATCATACCCCCCTCCTCACCATCGCCATCAAAGTCCGGGTTGTCGTGCCAGCCTAAAACAAAGGTAAAACCGGGGGTGGCTATATCGTAGAGATACAACTGGTGCCCTTTGGTCTCCGGACTGGAGTAGATAATAACCAGCGACCAGCCAGCATAGGCAGCCTGGTATCTAGTCCGATACTGCCGCTCACCGTAAGGTAACTTATGGGCTGGGGTAGCCAGGGGATAGCCCGTCTTATCACCGGTAGGACCAGAGGCATCACAAAGGTCAAAGTAATACCTGTCATAGCCCACTCTGGGCTCATTCACCACCGAATCGGCATGCTTCACAAAATAGGTGCCAGCACCATTGGGGCTGACTTTCTCATCCTCAATGAGCTGCCTGACCTTGTCAGTAGCGTTATAAAAGCAGGCGTAGAACCATGTCCCCCCGTATACCTCCGAACCCGGCTGGTCAATTATGGGGGCTACCTGCCACTTGCACGCGGTTACTTCATCCATGTCGGTGCTAGCGCCGAAGGAGACCCTATTTACCTTAGCCACCTCCTCGACCAGTGTCGTCAGGTTCGCCTGGGTGGGGTCCTCGGGATATATAAGCTCCTCTATCTCCCTCCACTCCCACGAATGTCCGCTCCCATACGCATAATGGAAATCTATCCACCCCGACCAGTATAGATAGGCAGCCTCCACCGTTGCCGTAGTCGGGATCTGGCCCTCACCACTGCCTGAAGTGGCGGCAGCATCGCTTTGCATATAAAGCTGGTTGCGGTAACGATTGCTTCCGGTATGTGTCAACAGGGTGTCACCCACGGCGCTGTAGTCCCCCGAGACCGCTGAGCCGAGCTTGCGCATTTCTATTTTAGCCGCATAAGCTTCAACCTCAATCCCGTTCTCACCGCCAGCTATTGATGTAATCGAATAGACCTCGACATCAGCGTCCCAGGTATAATCGATGCCACCAACTCCGATGGTATCTATCCAGGAGACAGCTGACCCCGGTTTCTGTCCTGATGGACCTAAAAATTGGAAGGTGACGGTTTTCACCATGGGGTAGTCGCTACTACCGGGGAAAGCCGTGAGCTGAGGCTGAGAGCTAAAGTTCCAGACCACAGCCTCGCCACTCTTGTACGGTCCAACCTGCACCAAGGAAGGAGCACAAGCACCACTAAGGTTACAATCATCGTTGTAGTTGAAGCCGGGCGGTAGCCATATCCCTATCTTCTCCACCCTCAAACTCTCTCTCTCCGCCTCGTTCTCCCAGTAAAAGGCTATCTTTATCTGGTATTCTGTCTCTGACACCCCGGAGAGAGCACCAGTGATTATCAGCTTGCCCTCTTCGATAATGCTTCTCCCCACCTCAAGGCTTGGGATACTTATATCCTTAGGAATCCACATATTCTTGAAAGTAATACCTACACCATTATCATTTAAACTCTTGGGTAGGTCATAATCCCATGCATATGAAGGGTTGGAGGCAGAATAATAGGCATAGGGGTCATACTCGGGGTCATCTGCACCGAACAGGTCGGAATTCAGCTGGTCATTATTCATCCGCCACAGGGCATCCTCAACGCCAGAGTCAGCAGCGTATAATAGATGCATCTTCTCCTCATAGACATTCTGGCCAACCTTAATCCCCGAGCTCATGTGAGCGAGGACGGGGGCGACGATAAGACTGCCAAATAGCATCATGAGCAAGACTATAACAAGAGCCTGCCCCTTCTCACCCTTAACCCGCTTTTTTGATGACTTTCCCCTCACCTCTCACCTCCTCTAGCTACTACGAGCCCGGTCTGGGAACAATCCTGTATACCCTGGTCTCAAGTTGTGCTTGTTGGCCGCCGCCTACGGTAACACTTACTTGCAAAATAATCGCACCCTCAGCAGTTTCATCAGGACCAACATTCGTTTCGTTTGGGTCAATAAATCTAGCCACAACAGTCTCAACCGCATCCTCATCATCAACTACAATGCTTTGCTGAAGCTCCTTTAGTCCGCCAGCCATGTCTTCCAGACTGTAGGTCACCTCGTGCTTCTTATCATCCCAGCCAGTCCAACTTAATATGAGGGGGAATCCTGTTGGGGGAGTAAAAACAACATCTTGAGCCAGCTGGGCGTCGTGGCTGATCCAGTAGCCAGCACTCTGCACCTGACTGATTGCAGTCATATGGTTATTGGCGCGGACACTCCCGGTAACTACCTGGAAAAAGGTCATAGTAACACTACTGGAGATAATGCCAGTAATGGTAAAGACCAGCATTAGCTCCACCAGGGTCATTCCCCTCTGGTTCTTATTTATTATTCCTAACTTGGAAAACAACTTGGAAAACATCATCGGTCTACCTTATAGGCCTCCAATGTAACTACGCCTGGTTTACCAACATGGCTAACGCTCACTACTACCTTCTGGATGCCCTCATCATCACTAGGGTTAGTCAAGACTTCACCGGTATCCGGGTCGATAGGAATAGCGTCAACCGAGATAAAATAACCAGCATAAGTAGGAGATTCAACCTCATCTTTTTCATATGATGGGGGAGCACCGCTCTCATAATAATCATACGTACAAGTCTTCATATACTCCATCTCAGCTCGGGCCAGGCTTTCCGCAGACGCCTGCTCATCAGCAATAAAGACAGCCTGGGAGGCAGTGCCTATAGCGCTGAGTAAGGAAACGGAAACTACCCCCAGTAGGACGATAGCTACCATCACTTCAATTAGACTGAAGCCTTCTTCACCCTTAATCATAGACTGACCTGCCCGTAGATAGAATACATAGCTGAAAGTAAGGATACGGCAAGAAAACCAATTACTAACGCGATAACTGCAACCAGGGCTGGCTGAATAAGCCCAATTGCGGTACTAATCCTGTCATCAGCCTCAAGCTCATAGCTCTGGGCTACAGTGGCTAAGGTATTATCAAGGTTACCAGTCTCCTCGCCAACTCCAGCCATCTGCACCATCAAGGGTAAGAACACCGCCCTCTTTGCCATAGGTTTGGATAAACCCTCACCCCGAATCAACTCCTGCTGAGTATCAGCCAGCGCCTTGGTCATAGCCTTATTACCGCTACCGCGAATAGCCTGGGTCAGGATTTCGGGTAAGGGCAAACCGACTCCGAATAGAAGGGATATAGTTCGGCAACAGCGGGAAAGCTCGCTAAGCTGATTGATTCGCCCAATTACAGGCAGGGTAAGTAATAACTTATCCTTCTGGTACCTGCCGGCTGGCGTTCGGCTATAAAGATAGACTAAGACACCAACTATTCCAATCCCAACCAGAAGATAAAGACCATTATTGATAAGCCAGTCAGAGAGGCCAATAACCATCTTTGTTGCCAGGGGTAGCTCAGCACCGAATGCTTCGTACAGGGTAATAAACGAAGGCATAACCACGGTGACAAGTATACTTACCACTACTATACCAACAACGGCAAGCATAATGGGATAGGCCAGAGCAGCTTTAATCTTCTTCTGGGCGGTAGTCCCCCTCTCCAGATAGTCAGCCATTTGCCGAAGCACCACGCTCAGGTTACCACTCTCCTCACCAGCGGCTATTGTCCGATAGTAGATTTCAGGGAAAGCCTTGGGGTGCCTGCCCATCGCTGATGACAATGAGCTGCCAGCACGAATGTCAGAGGCTACTTCGCCAATCACTCTCTTAAAGCCGGGATTTGTCACCTGGTTTTGCAGGAGGTCTAAGGAAGTAACAATATCAGTGCCGGATTCAAGGAGCAAAGCCAGCTGACGGGAAAACATTATTACTTCTTTGGACTTTACCCCGTAAAAGCGAGCCCGCAGCTTGTCGGCATTGAAAAAGGGAGTGACCGCCTTCAGGCTAATCACCTGATAGCCACCATAATTTAATAGACTGGTGGCTGCTTCCTCGGTGGCAGCTGCAAGCTTGCCCTTGACCAATCTTTTATCCTCAGTGTAAGCTATATATTGATAATTCATCGAACCTCTACCTCACTAGTCTGGAGAGTAGGCACTACGCAGGATTTCAGAGGGGGTAGTAATACCCGCCTTCACCTTGCGCATACCGTCAGTCATCATCGTTATCATACTCCCCTTAACCGCCTCAGCCCGAATATGACTAGTACTCGCCCGGCTGGTAATTAGTTCCCTTAGATTGTCAGTCATAGGCATAAGCTCAAAGAGCCCGGTCCGACCCAGATAACCGGTATAAGCGCATGACTTACAGCCAGTACCATAGAAAAATTCCGTCCGCTTTTCCCCCATTTCCTTTTCGTAAGCCATCTGCTCTACCAGCGGAACCTCAATAAGATGGCTACAATCAAGGCAGATACGACGCACCATTCGCTGGGCGACAACACCAATTACCGCCGAGGCAACAAGGAAGGGCTCTATGCCAAGGTCAAGCAGACGAGAAAGCACACCAGCGGCATCGCTGGCATGGACCGAAGACAGCATCATATGCCCGGTCAAGGCGGCTTGAATCGCTATGTTAGCTGTTTCGCCGTCACGTATCTCACCGATCATTATTACATCGGGGTCAAGACGAAGTATAGACCTCAGCCCAGCGGCAAAGGTTATACCAGCTTGAGGATTAACCTGAATCTGATTGATATCCTTAAACCGGTACTCAGCGGGGTCCTCAATAGTAATGACGTTTCTCCCCAGACAATCAAGGGAATTGATTGAGGCATACATGGTAGTAGTCTTACCGGCTCCGGTTGGACCGCTGGTTAAAATCATGCCATAGGGAACCTTGAGCATGGCTTGATACGCTTCCAGACAATCAGGTAGCATGCCAAGCTCAGGCAGCCCGAGGGTAGCCATTGACTTATCCAGAAGGCGCAGCTCTGCCATCTCGCCATTAACCGTAGGAGTTGTAGCCACCCGCACATCTATATTTCGCCCCTGGGCCTTAATCGTGAACTGACCATCCTGAGGGCGATGGCGGTCGGCAATATTCAAATCAGACAGGATTTTGATGCGGGAAATTAAAGCCAGATGTATGCTAAGCGGCAGAGACATGAGGTCATGGAGAGTACCATCAATGCGGTAGCGCACCCTTAACCTATCTTCTTCAGGCTCAATATGGACGTCAGAGGAACGGGCTTTAACTGCTTCTTCAACAATAAGGTTGAGGGCTTGAGCCAGAGGGGCATCAGTATCAGAGCTGGCGACAAGCTTCTCCCCGGCTATTTCAGGAGGAATAGAGATACGGGCAAGCTGCTTTTCAATCTCGCCGTAGCTCTTATAGTTAAAGTCTATAGCGTCCCGCACTTCCTTGGCGCTGGCGGCTACCGGTTTAATCCTCATCCGGCACAGGGCGGAGAAAGCCTCCAGGGCAAAGATGTCAGTGGGGTCTGCCATAGCTACCTGGAGGGTATCACCAGATACCACCAGAGGGATGGCATTATACTTCCTCGCCATCACCTCAGGGATTAATCGCAATGCTTCAGGCTGAGCTGCCTGCTTAATATGCATGGGGCGAAACTCAGCGGCAGCAGTCGCTGGCCTTTCCGGCTTGGGCGGTTGGGGGGCAGTCTTTTGACCTAAATCAAGGACTCTTATCCGCTGGTGCTGGGCAAACTGGCTTGCCTCAGGGCTAAGCCGCGGCGAGACAACGATGACCTTATCATCAACGCCAGCCTCATAAGCCTTAGTATCAAATAAGGATACCTGCTCCAGGGTTACCTCTTCCTTCCCCGTCAGAAAATCTATACCAAAGCTTTGACCGACCTGGTCGCTGCTAGAATGAGCCATCAGGTCAAAGGTATATTCAACCCCCGATTTGCCCTTAACCTTAGCATTCTGCTCAACCTTATAGCCGAGATTGGTCAAAGATTCAGCCAGTTGCTCCTTTGTCTCAAACCTGAAAGGTGCTTCCGGATTAACTGGCGGCGCCGGCTCCAGCTCCAGTAGTGATGCTACTTGCTCTTTCTCAATGACCTTTATTCGCTGCTTCTGAGCTAACTGTTTTGCCTCCTGGCTAAGTCCGGAGACCGAAATAAGAATCCGGGTAAGAATGCCAGTATCGTAGGCTTTGTTGGCAAATCTAAAGATAGTACCCACCTCCACCTCCCTATCACCCCCGGGGGCAAAGCAAATGGCCAGGGTGTTGGTAATAAAACCGTCATCCTTTCGGGCAAGCATATCAAAGGTATGCTCAACCCCCGACTTCCCGGCGAGTTTAGCCCCCTGAGCTACCTCATAGCCCAGCTTCTGCAAATAAACCTCAGCCTGGGCTTTTAATTCGGAGCCAATTTCTAATCGGTGTGCCTTACCCCCAACCCCCAACCAATCGGGCACAGGCCACTTAGCTAAACGGTAAATGTCAACACTACGGTTGGCTTTCCCACCGTCCTCTTGACTTGAATTGCCCGCTTCCGCTCTTAAATTAACAGGTTGCCTATCATCGTCCGCCACGCGGGAACCCTCCTTTTACCATTCACCTTATTCTCCCGCGAAAGAAAGTAAGCAATATCCTCCTGCCGGAACCTCCGGTCCCCCCGCGAGCCAATGCGGTATGCCTTCAGCACCCCCTGGTTACTCCATCGCCTCACCGTGTTCAAATGCACGTTGAGAAGGCGGGCGACATCGCTTGCCGTCAGCATAGGGTCAATATTCTTATCAACTGCCATACTTTGCCCTACTTTCTAAACTACCTTAAACTTACCTTAAACTTACCTATTACCACTGTAGATTATCTCACTTACCGATACAATCACCCATATAGGTCATTAACTGGTAGTAAATAGGTATTAGGAATAAAGGACTAATAATTTTCAGCAGAATTGATAACCCGGAAGGCACAATTTAAAGAAGGGAGGGAAGCCTGATTACTCCTTGGATGACTTAGATGACCTGGCACGCCATCTTAGCCACCAGAAGAGGACGATAACCAAGAACAATACGCCGACCCCATAGGAGGCATACAACACCAAACTGGATAGCCAGGAAGAACCAACAGAAAATAAGCCGGAAGGCGACCAGTCGCCCTCATTAGAAGAGCCGTCTACCGCCCTTACCCTCCAGTAATAAGGGGCTGCCGCCCCAGTTGACGCTAACATCTCCCCTTCGCTCACAGCATATTCCGACTGAGGCAAGCCTTCCTTCTCCAGCACCATATCGGTAAAATCGGCATCAGTAGCAACCTGAAGGGTGTAGCTCACACCACTGGGGTCTTTAACATCCCCCCAGTCAAAGTATGCCTCTGCCTGTGATGTGCCACCAATCTCCGGTAGCAGTAAGCGGGGCATGGGTGGCGCCTGTGATTCCATAATAAAGGTGGAGGTCAAACTGGTGACACCATCGGTTGCCGTCACGGCATGGCTTCCGGCAAGGCTAGGCGGGATAGTAAACATCACCGAGATTTTTCCGCTATCATCAGCCCTGGCTGTAGCCACAGGGATGGCTTCATCATTAATAGTATAGGTGACGGTAACATCAGCCTCGGCGATAAAACCAATGCCGCGGACGCCCAGTCCCATGCCCACATAACCGGGTGAAGCCGGGCTAGTAACCGGGCTAAGGGTAATGCCGGCTAGAATAGCTAACTGGGCTTCAGTCAGCCTGACGTCCTCACTGTCATAGGCGACTACTTTTCTGACCTCACAACTATCAAAGAAGGGCACAACGAAGCTGCAACTGAAGCTACCAAGGGAATCGATATCAAGGGGTGCCGGGGTGGTGTTAACCTCAAGACCATCAATAACCAGCGTAATAGCCTCATCTTCAGGAAAGCCGGTGCCACTGACCCCCACTCCTCCCCCTATCGCCTGCTTGATTGGGTTCAGGGTGATTTCTGGTTTTACGCTGAACTCAACCTCGGCCCTATCGCCCGACTCATCACTAACGGCTATGGTATGGCCACCAATGACACCCTCCGGGATAACAATGTTACAGACAAATTGACCCTCGCTATTGGTTTCGCTATCACCACTTATTATGTCAACTTTATCACCGTCATACTCAACGCTAATCCTCTGATTTGGGCGCATACCTTCACCGCTAACCTCAACCCCACTCCCCACCACGCCCTCTTCAGGCTCTACCTCAATTTCACCATCAATTACAGTAAATGTAGCCACGCACACTATGCTTGTGCCAGGGTCATAAGTGGCGTAAACATAATAGTCGCCATTATGCACATCCTCTTCATGCTCACCATCGGTGAGTCTATCGGGCACAACGAAGTAATACATATAGGCAAAAGTACCATTACCGACAGCAGAAGCACCGAAGGTAGGAGCTTCCACTACATGCTGGTAGGCAGTGACCCTGCCGCCGATAGTGTCATCCTCAGTGGCTTCATCACTAGAGAAGTAGATATGGACTATTTCAGCGGAGTCAAAATTGAGGACATTAACTCCAATCCAGTCGCCGATTTTACCCTCTCTGGGCTGGAGATAAATAATCTTAGTGGCAGCGTGGGCAGGGACGGGAAAAAGCAGCACCAGCAGAGCAAGGATACCGCCTAATATCAGAAAATAGCAGACCTTATTATGTCTCATTTCGCTTTAATGATAGGTTTCAGCACGACCTGTGTCAATACGATAGTTGGTGGGCTTGCCCTTCGGATGCTATAATAGACAGCACTATAAATACTGGGGGAAACCATGGCTAGCCTAGACGACCCTATGATTTACCGGCAGATTGACAGTTCAGGGATGCTTTCCCGCCTGCGTGAGTTCCCCGAGCAATGCCAGCGGGCATGGGAAAAAATTATGGGCTTTGACCTCCCCCCCGAATATAAATATAAGGGAATAGAGCGGGTTATTATTCTGGGGATGGGTGGCTCGGCTATTGGTGGTGATGTTGTCCGCCGCCTTGCCCTAGCTGAAAGCAAAACGCCCATCTGGGTACATCGCGATTACGACTTGCCGCCGTTCACCGACGAGAGGACGCTGGTCATCGCCTCAAGCTACTCAGGTAACACCGAGGAGACCCTCTCCGCCTTCACCCAGTCCCTCAAGACCAAGGCAAAGAAGCTGGTGCTTACCAGCGGTGGCAAGCTTAAACAGCTGGCGGAAAGGGAGGGCATCCCCGTCTTTGCTATCGATTACCAGGCACCCCCAAGAGCCGCCTTCCCCCACAGCTTCATCCCCCTGGTCGGCATTTTCCAGAAGCTCGGTCTGCTTAGAGATAAATCGGCGGAGCTAAAGGAAGGGCTAAAGGTTCTAAATAAGCTAGCCGGTGACCTGGTTGAAACCAATCCCCTGGCTTCTAATCCGGCGAAGCAACTGGCAACTAAACTCCACCGGCATGTGGTGATAATCTACGGGGCAGAAATACTCTCCGAGGTAGCCCGGCGCTGGAAGACCCAGCTCAACGAGAACAGTAAGACCATGGCTTTCTTTGAGCTCTTCCCCGAGCTCAATCATAACGCAGCAGTGGGCTATGACTTCCCCCCCGAGGTAAAGGAGAGGGTATTTGTGGTCTTACTGCATTCCGTCTTGTTAAACCCGCGAAACCGCCTTCGCTATGAGGCTACCGCCCGGCTAATGACCAAGGCACAAATCAAGCACGAACTGGTGGAGGCTATCGGGGCAAGTCCCCTGGCTCAGGTGATGAGCCTTATTCTTTTCGGCGATTATGCCAGCTTCTACCTGGCGATATTAAACAAGATTGACCCCACCCCCGTAGACTCCATAGACTTTGTTAAAAAATACCTTGCGCAGGACAGGTAATGAAGGCACTGGTCTTATGCGGCGGCAAAGGAACAAGGCTCAGACCGCTTACCGATACTACGGCAAAGCACCTCCTGCCCGTCGCCAACAAGCCCATATTGTTCTACGTTCTGGAGCAGATTAAAGAGGCTGGAATCACCGATATCGGCATAATCACCTCCCCGGACACAGGCAAGGGGATAAAAGAAGCCGTTGGCGATGGCTCAAGATGGGGGGCTCATACTACCTACATCGTCCAGCCGGAGCCGCTTGGTCTGGCTCATGCGGTAAAGATGGGAAAGGACTTTCTCGGCGACAGCCCTTTCCTTATGTTCCTGGGCGATAACCTAATTGAGGGTGGTGTCAGGGAATTTGTTAAAGAATTCAATACCCGCCCCTCCGATGCCCTCATCCTCCTCAAGGAAGTGCCCGACCCCCACCCATTCGGGGTAGCTGAGGTCAATGAGAAGGGTGAGGTCGTCCGCCTTGTTGAGAAACCGAAGGAGCCAAGGAGCAACCTCGTCCTGGTTGGAGCCTATCTCTTCACCCCCCAAATCCACAAGGCGATTGCCCGCATTAAGCCCTCAGGGCGGGGCGAGCTTGAGATAACCGATGCCATACAGAAGCTCATTGACATGGGCAAGGTGGTCAGGTGTCATATTCTCAAGGGGTGGTGGCTTGATACCGGTACCAAGGATGACCTCTTAGAAGCCAACCGGCTAACGCTTGATAACTTCCTGAAACGGGACATCAAAGGTGATATTGATGCCAAAAGCAAGATAGTGGGCAAGGTGGAAATCAGGCAGGGAACAGGGGTAGCCGCCAGCGCTATTCGGGGAGCGGCGTCCATCGCCGGGGGTTGCCGCATCAGTAATTCGGCCATTGGTCCCTTCGCCAGCATCGGCGCTGGCACGGTGATAGAAGACTCGTCAGTGGAGAACTCGGTGGTTCTGGAGAACTGCCGCCTTCACCGGGTTAGACTGGTTGACAGCGTCATCGGCAGGGGGAGTGAGGTGCTGGGACAAGACCACAAACCCGAGGTAACAAGCCTCTTTCTCGGCAACGATTCCAGGGTTGAGCTATAGTAAATAAAGGGTAAGGAATGGGAATGGCAACTAAAGCTTCCGTGTTAGCCGACGGGACGGTATACAGTAAAAGAAAGAACTTCACCCCCCTCTCCACGCCACCTGTGGAAGCCTACACCCCCATCGTAGGCGAGGAGAAGATAGAGAGACTACACAGGGCAGCGGAGAGGGTGAAGGGGCTAAAGCTGCTGGAGCTAAACTCCAGCGCCCAGGGGGGAGGCGTGGCTGAGATGCTTTTTAGCTCCATCCCCCTCCTGAACTCGCTGGGTGTAGAGGCGGAATGGAAGATTGTCCGCGGAAATAAGGAGTACTTTGAATGCACCAAAAGCCTTCATAACCTGCTGCAGGGCATGGAGGGCACCTTTACCCCAGAGATGGAGCAGTGCTATGTTGACACCCTCGCCGACAGTGCCAGAGGCAACCTTATAGACTACAGCCCGGACGTAGTGCTCGTCCACGACCCACAGCCACTGGGGCTAAGTCGCCTTATTAAAAAACCAGATGAGACCTGGCTGTGGAGATGCCACATAGATATTGAGGAGATGACCTTAAGGGCTAACCCCGACCTATGGGATTTTATCACCAATTGGACTGAACACTTTGAGGCTGCCATATTCTCCGCCGCCCACTATGTTATCTCACGCTGGCATATGCCCAAGTTCATAATCCCCCCCTGTATTGACCCCCTCTCTGAGAAGAACAGGGAATTGAGCCAGGAGGAGATAGACAAGATTCTTGCCAAATACCATATAGACTCAAAAATTCCTATAATCGCCCAAATTGGAAGATTTGACCCGTGGAAAGGGATAGATAGGACCATTGCCGCCTACCGCCAGGTAAGGGAAAGGAGAAAATGCCAGCTTGTCATTGCCGGTGGTCTGGCTACCGACGACCCTGAAGGGAAGAGGATTCTGGACAGTGTCTACGAAGATACCAAGAACGAAGATGACATCCACGTCCTTAACCTCCAGATGGCGAATCGGCTGGAGAACTGGAGAGAGGTAAATGCGCTCCAGCGGGCAGCGAGCGTTATAATGCAGCCATCGACTAGAGAGGGCTTCGGGCTGGTGATTACCGAGGCGCTGTGGAAGGGCAAACCGATAATAGCCGCCAATGTCGGTGCCATCCCCCTCCAGATAAGAGAGGGTGATACCGGCTTCTTCTACCGGACACCGCACCATGCGGCACAGAAGGTCCTTAACCTGCTGGAAAACCCAGAGGTGGCGAGGACGATGGGGGAAAGGGGTAAGAGGTATGTGAAGGAGCACTTTCTCCTCCCCGACAGGATTGCCGATTATCTCATGGCAATAAACATGATGACCACCGGCGCTCTGGACAGGAAAACCTGCACCGAATGTATAATCAGCTTTCACCCCTGGTTCAAGTTGAGCAAGCGGGGGAAGGCACCGCCTTAACTTGCCAACCAACCCCGGAGGGAATATAATATCGCCAGATGATAAAGGGTTATATTCTAATCAAGCTAGTCCCTGGGTTGGAATCCAGCGCCCTGTCCCAGATTCGGGCTACTCCCGGGGTTACCGATGTAAACATCGTGTTCGGACAGTGGGACGCAATAGCCGCCGCCGAAGCGAAGAGCCTCTTTCAGCTAGCCAAGATAATCGTTAGCGAAGTGCGCAGCGTCCAGGGTGTCCAGGACACGACTACACTGGTGCAGGGCGAGCTATAAATTCCTTCCCGTAATTACGCCTCATTACAGGCATCATGTTGCTGATGTGGCTCATTGCTAGCCTTGCCTCTCCCCCCTGTGCTATAATTTTTGAGATGGGTAAAGCATTAACCAAGGTAGTCGTCCTCATCAGAGGGGGTGGGGAGGTAGCCAGCGGGGTAGCCCACAGGTTAGCCCGCGCCCAGTGCCGGGTCTGCATAACTGAAATCTCCAGCCCTCAAGCAGTAAGCCGGGGGGTTGCCTTCTCCGAGGCAATATACGAAGGCAAAAAGGAGATTGAGGGAGTAGTAGCCAGGCATGTTACCTCCTTTACGGCTATCGCCAAGACGTGGCATGAAGGCGAGATAGCTATTATCATTGACCCTGAGGCATCAATAAAGAGCAACCTCAAACCTGATGTGCTGGTTGACGCTATCATGGCAAAGAAAAACCTGGGAACGAGGACTACCGATGCCCTCCTCGTAATCGGACTGGGTCCCGGATTTAGGGTGGGGAGGGACGTTCATATGGTGGTGGAGACAAACAACAGCCAGAACCTGGGTAAGGTAATCCTTAAGGGTGAGGCAGAAAAGGATAGCGGAATCCCCATCGCCGTAGACGGCTTAACCTTCGAGCGAGTGCTACACTCCCCCAAAAACGGCCTATTCCAGACCGACAAAAAAATCGGGGATGCCGTCGCCGCCGATGAGGTGATTGCCTCAGTGGCGGAGGAGCCCTTAAAAGCAAAGATAGGCGGCGTCATTCAAGCCCTGATGCGCAACGGGGTAAAGGTTACGAAGGGGACAAAGCTGGTTGAAATAGACCCTTCAGGGAATAAAGACGCCGGCTTCACCATAAGAGACAGGATAAAGGCAATTGCTGACGGCGTTCTAGAGGCAATAAAGACGCGCTATAAGCTATAATATCTAAGATGACTGATATCTACCAGGAAATAGTCAGGATTAGAGCCGAGGGCGAAGAGGCGGCGCTGGTTACTATCCTCTCCGCCACCGGCTCCACCCCAAGGGAGGAGGGAGCCAAGATGCTGGTCAAGGTTGACGGTAGCATCATCGGCTCTATAGGTGGCGGTAGTGTGGAAGCCCAAGTAATTAAGGAAGCGATTAAGGTAATCGGGCAGGGCAAGCCAAAACAGCTCCACACCAGCCTGAATGCCAAGGAAGTAGAAGAGGAGGAGCGGATGCTCTGCGGCGGGGAGCTGGAGGTATTTATTGAGCCCATCCTGACCCCACCCACCCTATACATATTCGGCGGTGGCCATATCTCGCTGGCTCTAGCCGGGATGGGCAAGCTCCTCGGCTTCAAGATTGCGGTCACTGATGACCGGGCTGAATTCGCCAATGCCGATAGATTCCCCGAAGCCGATACCATTCTCGCCGAGGACTTCAGCGGGGCATTCCCCAAGCTAAAGATAGATAAATCAAGCTACATCGTGATTGTTACCCGAAACCACCAGTATGACGATACGGTGCTGGAATGGGCAGTGGGGACAAAGGCTAAATACATCGGCATGATAGGCAGTAAAACCAAAAACAAGGCGATATTCTCTCACCTCTTAACCAAAGGGATAGCTAAAGAGCAACTGGACAGGGTGCACGCCCCCATTGGCCTGGAAATAAACGCTCAGACCCCGGAAGAGATAGCGGTCAGCATCCTGGCGGAAATAGTAAAGGTCCGTCGCTCCCCTTAGCCCTTAGAAGTGCTGTCTGCCTCATCTACATCCCAAATTGTTGACTAAAACAGCTAACAAGGCTACACTATCATAGAAAATGGTAAAAAGCATATTAGAGCTTGTGGGAAATACACCAGTGGTGGAACTGGCTAAAATAAACGACACCAATTCCACCATCCTGGCTAAGCTGGAAGCCCTAAATCCAAGTGGCAGCATAAAGGATGTAATGGCCCTATACATGATGGAAATAGCGGAGAAGAAGGGGCTATTAAAACCGGGAGGCATGATTATAGAGGCTACCAGCGGTAATACCGGCATATCGTTCGCCATGCTCGCCCCGCTAAAAGGCTACAAATTTATTGCCGTCATGCCCGAGCACATGAGCAAGGAAAGAAGGCAGATGATGACAGCCTTTGGCGCCGAGATTGTCCTAACCCCGGAAAAGGGGGGGTTCCCCGGCTCCATAAAGAAGGTTGAGCAGCTGGGCAGGGAAAATAAAAATGCCTGGCTGCCGAGGCAGTTTGAGAACCCGGACAACATCGCCGCCCACCGAGAGATTACCGCCAAGAGGATTCTGGAAGAAGTAAGGGGGCGAATTGATGCTTTTATCGCCGGGGGTGGCACCTGGGGAACACTAATGGGCGTAGGCGAAGCGTTGAGAGAGGTCTACCCCGAGGTAAAGATTATTGGCGTAGAGCCGGCGGAATCAGCAGTAGTAAGCGGGGAGGAGCCCGGCTCACACCTGATACAGGGAATAGGTCCAGGGTTTATCCCCAGCCTGCTCAACATGGACCTCGTCAACGAGGTGATTAAGGTAAAAAGCAGTGACGCCGTAGATATGACACGGCGACTGATAAAAGAGGAGGGGCTTATGGTTGGCATTTCCTCAGGGGCCAATGTCCTTACCGCACTGGAGATTGCCCGAAGGTCGGAAAAGGGTCAAACCATTGTTACCGCCCTGCCCGACAGGGGTGAAAGATACCTCAGCATGGATTTATTCTAAAAAACCCACCACCTCAGCCCCTCCTGCCTGCAGCCATCAAAAATGTGATAACTTTTTAACCTTTTTCCTCTTTATTTTATGATTTTTTATTGTTATTATTCTAATATAGAGGAAATGACAATGGAAACAGAAGAGGATAAAACCCTAAAAGCGCTTCAAATTGCCATTCAGATGGAGATTGACGGCAAGGAGTACTACCTGAAAGCAAGCCAGGAAAGCGGCAACGAGGCGGGCAAGAAGTTGCTGCAGTCGCTGGCTGCCGAAGAAGACGTCCACCGGCAAAAGTTCGAGCAGATATACCAGGCAATACAGGCTCAAAAGGCGTGGCCAGTGACCGATTTTAAACCTGACGGCGGCCAAAGGCTAAGGACCATCTTTGCCAGGGCGACCGAGGGAGGCGGCGCCAATATAAAAGCCCTTGCCACCGAGCTTGACGCCGTACAGACAGCCATGGGCATGGAAAATAAGACCTATGACTACTATAAAAGCCAGGGGGAAGATGCCACCTATGACGCCGAGAGGGAATTTTATAATACCGTGGCTGCCGAAGAAAGGGAGCACTACCTAATCCTGCTTGACTATTACGAATACCTGAAAGACCCGGCGGGCTGGTTTGTTACCAAGGAGCATCCATCTCTGGACGGGGGTTGAGGCAGCGAATTTGAAAAGATTGAATAAGGGGGGAATAATGGACAAAAAGAAAATCGTGGAACTACTAAACCAGGACCTTGAGGGGGAGCACGGCGCCATCATTCAGTACCTGACCCATGCCTATTCTATGGGGGAGGGCGAGATGTCCTGCGAGATTGAAGCCCTCGCCAGGGAGGAAATGCGCCACCTCGACTTTCTTGCCGAGACCATAGTCGAACTGGGGGGTGTCCCCAGCATTAAGCGGGGGAAGATGCGCATGGGTGGCAAAGCGGTTACTGACTGGATGAGCAACGACGTGCTGCTGGAAGGAGACGCCGTCAAACAGTATAAAGAGCACATCAAGGCTATCAGCGACCCCAAGATAAAGCGGCTATTGCGGCGCATCCTCTCCGATGAAGAAGCACACCGCGGTGATTTCCAGCACTTCGTGGACAAGACAAAGAGGGAGGGGACTAAAGACGTGAGAGGCAAGCGGCGGGACAAGGTTACCAAGACCCTTAACTGGGGCATTGAGCACGAGTACACCGTTATCCTCCAGTACTTACTCCACTCCTATCTAACGCTCAATGAAGAAGCCAAAGAAGAACTGCAGAACCAGGCTATCAACGAGATGCAGCATCTAGGCTGGCTGGCTGAGGAGCTGGTTGACGGCGGGGGCAACCCTAAAATCGAGCACACCAAGGTTGACCGCTCAACCAAGACCGCCGATATGCTCAAGGCTGCCATCAAGATAGAAAAGAAAGTGACCGAGGCCTATGACCGCGCCGCCAAGGAGACTAAGGAAAAGGACCTGAAGCAGCTTTTGCTCCGCATCAGAGACCACGAAATATACCACACCGAGGTCTTCACCGACCTGCTGAAGGAAGAGAAGGAATAGGTGATAAAATGTCTATCTCTTTTTCCGGTAGTGAGCTTATCAACATAGCCCTTGGCATTGAGGGGAGGGGGGTTGCCTTCTACGACAGCATGGCTGATTCAACCAAGAACGCCAATGCCCGTGAAGTCTTTCGCTATCTCGCCGATATGGAACGGGAGCACCTTCAGATTTTTCAGGGCATGCTTGCTGAAGCCGATAAATTCCAGTTTCCCGAAACCGCCGGGGAATACGCTGTTTATCTTCAGGCGCTGGTTGACAGTGCCGTTTTCAGTGACGACCTGATTACCGGCAAACTGGCGGGCGGGGCAGAGAGCGATGTTGCCGCCCTTGACCTGTCCATCGGGGCGGAAAAGGACTCAATCCTCTTCTACTACGAGATGAGAGACCTGATGCCCAAGCAGGCACAAGCAACGGTAAGTAAGATAATAGCCGAGGAAAAATCGCACCTGAGGCAACTCTCGGAGCTGAAGAAAAAGCTGGCCGGCTTATAACCCATTAATTGATTTATCTGCCGCCTGGTGCTAATATATTCATTTAATGATAGTCAAAAGGCAGTGCCCCTGACCTGCCAAGGTAAAAGGAGAGAAATGGAACAACTACGTATTCCCGGACCTACCCCCTGCCCCGAAGAAGTCCTGCAGGCAATGAGCCGGCAGATGATAAACCACCGCGGTCCGGAGTTCGCTCAGATACTCACCGATGTCACCGCCAAGATGAAGGAGTTCTTCCAGACCAAGGAAGATGTTTTTATACTCACCGGCTCGGGCACAGGAGGACTGGAGGCGGTAATCGTCAATACCCTGTCCCCCGGCGACAAGGTGCTCTCGGTATCTATTGGCGTCTTTGGCGAGCGCTTTGCTACCATCGCCGAGCGGTTTGGCGCCGAGGTAATCCCGCTGCGCTTTGAATGGGGCAAGGCGGCTGATGCCGATGCCGTGGGCAAAGCCCTTAAGGCTGAGCCAAAGATAAAGGCGGTGCTGGTTACCCATAACGAAACGTCTACCGGCGTCACCAATGACCTGGAGGCAATCAGCTCCGTGGTAAAGCAATTTGATAAACTGCTGCTGGTTGATGCCATCAGCAGCCTTGGTTCAATTAACCTGCCGGCGGATGACTGGCACTGCGATGTTGTCGTTACCGGTTCCCAGAAGGGATGGATGGTTCCCCCAGGGCTGGCTATGGTTAGCATGAGCCAGGAGGCGTGGCAGGCACACCAGAACGCCAAGATGCCCCGCTTCTACTGGGACTTTACCCTGGCTAAAAACTACCTGGAAAAGGGGCAAACACCCTGGACGCCGGTTGTCTCGGTATTCTTTGCCCTGCATGCCGCGCTGGATATGATGCTAAAGGAAGGTCTAAATAACATCTTCGCCCGCCAAGCTAAGCTTGCCCAAGCCACCCGGGACGGAGTAAAATCGCTGGGGCTTTCACTCTTCGCCGATGAGAGATACGCCTCCAATACTGTTACCGCCGTCGCTGCCTCAAACGGGCTTGATACCAAGAAGATGCTCAAGATTCTGCGGGAGGAGCAGCAGGTTGTAATCGCCGGCGGGCAACAAAAGCTGGACGGCAAGATATTCCGCATCGGGCACCTGGGTTGGGTAAACGAGGACGACATTAAAGCAGTAATATCAGCGCTAAAGGTAGTGCTGCCGCAAGCCGGGTTCAAGAGTCATGGCTAAAATGAAGGTCTTGGTCGCCGACCCTGTTTCCGAAGAGGGGTTAGAGCTTCTGCGCCACCAGGCGCAGGTTGATGCTAAAACTGGGCTTACCCCCAAGGAACTGGTATCCATAATCGGCGACTACGAAGCCCTGGTGGTACGCAGTCAGACCAAGGTCACCGCCGAGGTAATACAAGCGGGTAAGAAGCTCCAGGTCATCGGTAGGGCTGGCGTCGGTGTTGACAACATCAATGTTGACGAAGCCACCAAGTGTGGCATCATCGTGGTTAATGCCCCCACCGGCAATACCATCTCCGCCGCCGAGCATACCATCGCCCTCATGCTCGCCCTGGCTCGCCATATCCCCCAGGCTAACGTCGTGCTCAAATCGGGGGTATGGCGCCGAAGCGACTTCATGGGCACCGAGGTAAGAAACAAAACACTAGGTCTCGTCGGGCTGGGCAAGGTGGGGGCGGAGGTAGCCAGGCGCGCCCTGGGCCTGGAAATGAAGCTGATTGCCTATGACCCATTTATCTCGGCTGACCAAGCCCGCAACCTGCAGGTAGAGCTTGTCCCCTTAAAACAGCTACTCAAAGAAGCCGACTTCATCACCGTACACACCCCGCTAACAGCCCAGACCAAGGGGCTGATTGGGGCTAAAGAGCTGGCCCTGGCCAAGCCAACCGTCCGTATCATTAATACCGCCCGTGGCGGAATCATCAACGAAGAGGCGCTGGCTAAAGCAGTGGCGGAGAAGCGAGTGGCGGGTGCTGCCATAGACGTCTTTTCCACCGAACCAGCCACCAAAAGCGTCCTCTTTGACAGCGACAATATCATTGTTACCCCCCACCTGGGTGCTTCCACCGCTGAAGCCCAGGTCATGGCCGCCAAAGACATCGCCGAGCAGGTTATTGACGTACTTAACGGGCGTCCCGCCAAATATTCGGTCAATGCCCCCTTTATTCCGGCGGAAATGCTAGCCGTGCTGGCACCCTTAATTGAGGTAGCAACCACCGTGGGCAGGCTACTGGCCCAGATTGTCGAGGGGCAGGTAAGTGCTGTCCAGATTAAATATGAGGGCGAGATTTCTAACTATGATACCAACGCCCTCAAAGCCGCCGCCCTGGGAGGATTACTTGAGCAGGTAAGTGAGGAGCGAATAAACCTGGTCAATGCCAACATGGTAGCCGCCAGACGTGGCTTAAAGGTTGCCGAACAGAAAGAGCCCACCTGCGAGAACTATGCCAGCCTTGTTACCATGGAAGCCACCACCAGCACCGGGGCTACCACCGTTGCCGGGACAGTAATGCGTAAGGAAGTACACATCGTCCGGGTTAATAACTACTGGTTTGATATTGTGCCCACCGGGGGCTACTTCTTATTCTGCGACCACCTGGACCGTCCCGGGCTAATTGGTACCGTAGGTAAGATAACGGGGGATGCCGATATAGACATCAGCGCCATGCATGTAAGCCGCCTCAAGCCCAGAGGGCAAGCCTTAATGATACTGGCTGTGGACGAACCCCTACCTGAGGAACAGTGCCAGCAGCTACTAGCCATCCCCGATATCCACACCGCCAAGGTGGTAAAGCTATAAAGGGATAATCTCTATTCCCTCTGCTTCTCATGTCCACCGGGGTCCGCCTCATTCAAGGTGCCGGCACCAAGCACCATCGCCATCTGGATATGTGGTCGCCTGACCTTCTTCCAGGTCACCGGACCATGTTTCACACCCGCGGGCACAAATAGGGCCGAGGTTCGGTCAAAGACGAGCGGTTCACCGCCAACGGTAAACTCTATCTCGGCACCAAGGTCTTCCGGATTGTCAGGGTCGCTCCCTATATGCAGGACAATCTCGTCATATTTCCCATGCGAATGCTCAAGGATATGGGGATTGGGCTCGGGCATCTCCCATATCCAGCCCAATTCAATATAGGCGTTACTTCCAGGCACGAGGGTGTTACTCATAACCGTCATTGTGGGGTATTGCCGGCCCTTTATTTCACCGGCACTCACTTCGTAAACGGGTTTAATTACCAGATTTTTCCTATATTTTGATTCAGTCACTGTCTAAAGTCCTCCTATTCTAAATGAGCTTTAATCAAACCCAACTAATCATGTTCGGGTGAGTTATATGAAAACCGCAACTGGCGATGAGGTTGTGTCCAGTCATGGCGCTGGAATCATCTGAGGCAAGAAAGACAACGCAAGCCGCTATCTCCGACGGCTCAGCTATTCTCTTCAGTGCATTATTGTCCGTTAATTTATTCATTATTTCATCGTAAGAGATACCGGCATCTTTAGCCGTAACCTTCACCCAATCCTCAAATTCCTGAGTCCTGGTGGCGCCGGGGCTGATGCAGTTAACACGAATACCGAACTTACCGGCTTCAATAGCAAGGGTCTCAGTAAAGCCGACCACGCCCCATTTGCTGGCGGAATACGGGCTTTCTCTAGGGACTCCAGATATCCCGGCGACACTGCTAATATTGATAATATTACCGCTTCGGCGGGGAATCATGGTCTTAAGCACCTCTCTAGAACAAAGCATGGCACCGGTTAAATTTACGGCTAATGTATCGTGCCACTCACCCAGGTTCATGTCGGCTACATCAGCATTATTAAACGTACCCCTGGCGGCATTATTTACCAATATATCAATCTGTCCAAACTCGTCAATAGTTTGGGTTACCATCCGCTTTATCCGCTCGTGGTCAGAAATATCGGTCTGTATCGCCTTTGCCTTACCACCCCTGGATTTAATTTCCTTAGCCACCTCTTCCAATCTGGAGAGGTCACGAGCGGCTACTACCACTGCTGCTCCTTCATCGGCAAAGGCGAGACTAATAGCTTTTCCTATACCCGTCCCCCCACCGGTAATAATGGCGACCTTATCTTTTAGTTTCACGATTTCTATCCTCCTGAATCTCTCGTCATATCCTACCCCCTCGTGTCATCATGGTCAATACCCCAAGACGAAGCAGGGGGTCTATCTTTACAAAGCTGATTTTGAGGGGTAAAATAGCTATGCTTTCGGGCGGTTAGCTCAGTGGTTAGAGCGCTTGCTTCACACGCAAGAGGTCACTGGTTCAAGTCCAGTACCGCCCACCATACTGTACGGTAGGTAGAACTCCCTCTTTTTCAATGGCCACTTTTTCCGGCAAGATAGGCATTAAATAGCTCAGGGTTGCCTCGTTGCCGGTCACTCTAACTTCTTTGATGAAGCTTCTAATAAAGGCTCTTCTTTCAGCTAGCGAACTCTCATTGAGCAAGTTGTGCAGGTCATCAACGTAGTGTCTTACTATCTCAGGACTAGCCAACTCAACTCGTCTATCGGACAAGAAGTTCTCAATCTGCGCTTCCCTTGAGCTCAGCTATCAGGGTGTCAACCCTATTTCCTAGGGCTAACTTGCTGCATATTTCCTTTATTTGAATCGCAGTAATCTTGTAGTTCTTAGCCTGCTGCCCCAATTCCTCGACCAGTTTTGGAATTTGCTCCCAGTTTGGTTCACCCATGTTCCTGAAAAGTTCAGCTAAGGCTCGTCCTGCTTCCCAGCGCCCTGTTCTCTTAGCCTCTTCCACTAGATATCTAACAATATTTGGCAGCTCATAGAGTTCCTCTGGCTTAGCAACTAGCAGCCGGTCCTCCCAAGCGGTGCTCTTAAGTGTTCTCACAGGAAGTAGCAACCTCCATTCCTCGCCTAGAAGCAAAACATCCTCGGCATCACCACTAATTATCTCCCCTATTCCATAATAGGCTACTCTGCCTCTTTTGGAGGCATACGCCAAGACTTGCGCCAGACGATTTGTTAGTTCTCCCTGGCTCGATAGTCCGCTTAAGGCTCTTTCCAGCCTGTTCATGTGACCCCGTTTCCTTTTACGTAGTATTGACTGAAGGCTTTGCCGCCTTCAGCAGTCGCAGATATCTCTTAAAGAAAAACTCCTCTTCAAAGTTGCTGAAACCTTGACTATGAAGCATTTCCTTTATGTTGAGCTTGAGAAATTCCACGGCCAGCTGACACTCCCAATGGGTAAATGCCCAACGAAGGGGGAACCACATCCTCCCAAGGTCGAACTCAGCATAATCCAAGACATAAAGGCTTCCTCCTGCTTTCAGAGCCTGGTAAGCATTATGGATGATCCCCAGCTTCTGAGCGTTTTCAAACCCGTGCAAGACAAAGGAGATGAATACCACCTCGAAATCTTCTTTGTATGGCAGGGGCAGCTCTATCCGCTGCTTTTTAAAGCTGATGTTGGTGTACTTATAGCAGTGCTTCCGGGCTAGGCCTAACATCTCGTCACTGATATCCAAGCCTACAATCCTGCCTCGAGAGCCTACCTTTTCAGCCATAAAGCAATCGTTCCTGCCTGTGCCTGAGCCAAGGTCAAGTATTGATTGACCAAGCTTGATATCCATCTTCTCAATAACGTGTCTGATGAAATAAGAGTAGCGCCCTACCGAGAGCACATTCAGGAGGAGGTCGTAATAGTGCGCTCCCCACGACCCAATTTCTACCTTGGACCTTACTGATGGCAAAATATACCCCCCTTAGCTGAGCATTGCTATTCTTGGGATTTGACTTCATCCAAAAGCAAGTTCCTCAATCGGTTTGGAGTAATCCTATATGGTTCTATCGGGATGCCCATCCAGTCAGAGAATTCCAGAATCTTCTCAGGCTCATTTTCCAT
>CAYWCO010000006.1:0-25706 GCA_964456815.1 uncultured Dehalococcoidales bacterium
GAACCAGGTGGCCGGTTTCAGCGGCGGTCAATGTCGTTGCCATCGTCTCCAGGTCTCGCATCTCCCCCACCAGTATGACGTCGGGGTCTTCGCGGAGGGCATGCTTCAGGGCGTTGGCAAAAGACCTGGTATCCCTGCCAAGCTCTCGTTGGGAAAATACGCAGCTTATATCCTGGTGGACAAACTCGATTGGGTCTTCAATGGTGATGACCTTGCGCTTTGCCTCCTGGTTGATGTGGTTCATCATCGCCGCCAGTGTCGTTGATTTGCCGCAGCCTGCCGGGCCGGTAACCACAATTAGACCGCTTGATTTCAGGACCAGGCTCTTGCACACCTCGGGCAGCCCCAGCTCCTCTATGGTTGGTATCTGCGCTCGGATTGGGCGACAGACAAGACTGGTTGTACCCCCCTGGAGGTAAGCATTGACCCGGAAGCGGCCGATATTATCGGCCTGGTAGGCAAAGTCTAACTCCAGCTCGTGGGCAAAGGACTCCCTTTGCCCGTAGGTAGATACCTCCTCAAAGAACCGCTTCATATCCTCATCTGTCACCTCGGGAAGTTCCTTTTGCGGAATAAGCTCCCCGTTAATACGGAGAACAGGAACTCCGCTGACCTTGAGGTGCAAATCTGAGGCACCTTCGGTCACTATCATTCGCAGTAGCTCATCAATATGCATCCTATCATCCTCTCTTATTCCTACTTACTGATAACAATGGCGAAAGATATCGTTGAACTCCCACTAATCTCTTCCTCAGTGATATTGGCAATGCGAACTTCAGAGAATCCCAGTTGTTCCTCCAGAGTCTCGGCGTAGCTGATGACCTTGGAGGCGGAATCGGTCTCCCCCTCAACTGTAATCTGGCCAGCTTCCATCTTTATAGATGTGAAATAGGTCGAAGATGGAAGAGCCCCGGTGACCAGTGTTAGGTCACTGGCGAGGTTACCCTGCTTACCCAGAATGTAATCATGCTCCTGTTTCAGGGCTTCAGTATCGGCAACTATTTCATTTATAGTATCTGTAGTTCCCTCTGCCTCATTAAGAGCCAGACGAGCTTCATGGAGTTCCTGGCTAGCCATGCCCAGGGTGGTTTGCAGGCTCATGGTTTCGGCATCGGCCTGAGTCTTGAGCTGGTACAGTCCGAAGAGAAGGCCGACGGCGATGATTAGAACCAGGGGGAGGAATATATATCGCTTCGATACCGGGTGGGCTTTAGCCCCGTATTTGTCAGACAGTATGTTGAGATTGATATCATGAAAGCCGTTAGCGGCTCCTTTTGCTGCCGCCTTCGGCGGCGCCTTTTTGAGAGCCAGACCCATATTGGTTGCGTATAGTGTGGGGGGTAGGGCAGATGGGAATTCCAGCGGCGGCACCAGTGACTTGACCGGGTATCCGGTCTCGGCCTGGATAAGCCTGCTGGTGGTAATATCAGTGGCCAGCTCTCCGGTCAGCAGCAGGGGCGTGGTTGGTTTGAGGGGGGTCTGGGGGTGGCTTCCGTTATAGAACTTCACCGTTCTTGATAACTCGTCGGATAGCCGCCGGATGTTATCTTCCAGGTTTGCCCCTTCCCCTCTTGGTGTTATGGTGTGTATAACACTGGGAGTACCGCTGGCTACCAGAACGACATCAAAGCAGTCCGGCTCCAGGTCTACTATTAAGGCGTCCCCTCGGTTGGCTGCCCTGGCCAGCGCCAGTGGCTTTAGGTCCACAATGTAAGGCTCTACCCCGGCCTCGGTTAGTGTCTGGACCACGGCATCGATAGGATTTCGCGGCACACCCAGGACAAAGAAATCCAGCTCGTCACGCTTGCCGTTGATGGCTTGCCATGAAAGGTAGAGTTCCTCCAGAGGCAGTGGTATTTCCTTCCTCGCCGAGCGCTGGATAGCCTCCTCCAGAAGGGCGGACTTGGTCTTGGGGAGGCTCAGAATACGGTAGGTGAAGGATAGGCCAGTGAGGCTGGTAATAACTTTTTGCTTGGGGATCTTGGTTGATTTAAATAGCGTGCTGATAATTGCCCCCACCGCTTTCGGCTGCAGGATAAATCCGTCTTTGACCAGCCCCGGCGCCAGAGATATGCTTCCCCACCTCTCTACCTGCTTCCCCTTTACCGAGAGAAGCCTTACACTGGTGGCGGTGATATTTAGCGTGGTATACATTTTATAAATAAGCTCCTTAATTAGAACTCAGGGAGCGGGTATAGATAGCCAGCTCCAGGCTACCAGTGATTGGTATAGTTCCATCCTCAGACTCCTCGGTGCCCCTGGTGGCACTCAAATCTTCTATGACGAGGGTGGCATACTCTCCCCCTTCTAATTCGTGGGCAAAAGTCGCCAATTGAGGAAAGCTGCCCTCAACGGCGATGGTAAGCCGCAAAATAGGGTAACTATGTTTACCAACCATCTCTACTGCCCATGGTTGGGTTGCCATGGGAGTAGCCTTGACCCCGCAGTCACTGGCTACCTCAAGGATGGAATTGACGAGCTGGGTGGTGTTTATCTCGCTGGGGAATGAACTTTGCTCGGTGGTAAGGCCGGCCTGAGCCGCGGCTAATTGCTGCTCTATATCCTGGGGCGGCTGGGGTATTTCATTGAGTGTTTGGTTAACCTCGGCGATTTGGGCAGTCAACGCTTCGTGCTCCTGGCGCTGATTAAGATAGTTCATGCCGAGGACGGCGTAGCCCATCAGCAGGATAATAACGAGGGTGGTGATAATTAGCCTGCCCTTGGCCACTAGCGTCTTCCCTGCCCGGGCTTTTGTCTTCGTAGTGCCGGTAGTGATGTTTTCTATTCTATCTGCCATGAGATTACCCTTGTTGCCAGGTAGCTGGCAGTTGTCCTTACTGTGATGGTGCGCTCACCCTGCTGTGCCCTGATATCATAGCTGGCGATGGGATAGGTGATGGTGATTGTGCCCGGACCATAGTATGGTACTTCATGACCCTTGCGGTCGTAGGTGCGGGTTTGGACCTTAATTCGCTGGTCTGGCTGGCTCGGGCTTACTGGTCCAACTGGTGCGGTGTAGGGGGAGCCCCCCGATGAGCCGGGTGCCCCCACCAGTTTAATCCTGATAATAGGCGCATCACATTCAACTATAACCAGGACGGTGCCCGAATCCGTTGCCCGGAACGGGTAATACACCCAACTCGGCCCGGTTAACCATTCAGGTATTATCGTCTCGGTAACTCCGTTACCTCCACTATCGGTTGGGTAGGTGATGGTGATGGTAATTGGGCCCGGTCCCATCGGGCCATACTTTGTCTCTTTCGGCAGTTTAACCTGGACAGTGCATGAGCTGGAGTAATTAGTTTCAAAGATGGCTATATATGGGCCGTCTCCTATGAAGCTCTGCGATGGTCTAGATGGATTTTTCAGTCTGATTTTTACCTTCTTGGAAGCGGTAATGTTATTAATGGTCACGGTCATGGTGCCGGGTATTACCTGCCCGACCAGGTAGTTGTGCCAACCTTTGCCGTCCTGCCACTCCGGCGTTATCGTTGCCGTACCTCCTCCGCTGCTTTCAACATATCGTATTTCGGTGGTGGGAAAAGAATCCCCGTTTATCCAGCTGGGGAGGGGCTGGAGGGAGGAGGTATGGTAGCTGGTATTGGTGGTGAGTACCGGATTCTCCTTGAGCCGCCACAGCCCCCACTCGACCCCGGCGTCGCAGGAATATTGCTCGATTATCGCCTCGCCGTAGGTTCTGGAACCAATCATGGCGCTACTGACGTGCCCGAGGAAGGGAGTTACGAATAGCACGCCCGCTGCCAGAACGAGTAAGGCTAGGGGAAGGGCTTGTCCTCGTTCGCTATTCCTCATTCCACCCTCCATATGCCCGCAGATGGGTTGGTTGGGCGAAGGCAAATCTTGTACTCCTTCTCTTCAATTATGTTCGGTCTCCCCTCCGGAGCCGAGGTTACAGCCATGGTAATAATGCGCTCACTGCGGTCTTCATAAAAGGTACCGGCGGTGAGATGCTCCGTACGCTCCTCAACGAGGAATTCAAGGGCAGTTATGTGCCGCGCCAGTGTCATCTGAGACTCGTCGTCGGTGCGGAGAATCTCACTGCCTACCAGGCCGTAGGTGACTTGAGAGCTATCAGCTAAAGTCAGTACCAGCTCGCTGCCGCCGCTGGCAGTGCTTGCCATCTGCCCATCGTGGCTTACCCAGTGGGCGGTGTTTTGAAGCTCATGGGTGGCTGTCATCTTATCGCTGCCATACTCGGTGACATTGAGAATCTGGTAAACGGCCGTCCCCAGGAAACCGACGATAAGCCCGGTGATAGCCACCGTTACAAGGAGTTCTGGTAAGCTAAACCCTTCTTGACTCTTCATCGTCTCACCTTGTAGTCCTCGACTGTCAGTAGCTCGGTTCCATCCTTGGAGATGGTTACCGCTATTTTTTGTATGTCACTGTCACCACCAGCCTGGGGTATCGGGCTGACCACAACCGAGATGCCGTATCCCTCCGGCAGGGTGATGGGGTTGGGGTTATAATCTTCGTCATAGGTATAGACACAGGGATAGGTGGTTGCCTCCGGGTTGTAGGGATAGTTTTTGACATATTCCAGTTGGGTGCGTGCCAGGCTCTGTGCCACAACTACCTGGTCATCCTCCCGCACTGCAATCGCTCCTGTTGATAGAGACAATACGAAAGAGGTGGCGGCAACCCCCAGGATGGCAACCGCAGCTAAGGACTCAACCAGCCCTATTCCGGCCTCGTCTTGAAGCCTGATTTTGAGCCGCCTGAACCAATGCTTTATATTTTTCCTGTTTCCGCTCATTGTATCGACCTCAATATGGAGTAAAGCGGTGTTATCAGTGAAAGAGCGATGAAGGCAACCACCAGCCCGATGACCACGGTCAAAAACGGCTCTATCATTGATACCAGGGTATTGATTTTCTGCTCGACCCGCTCTTCATAATAGTCAGCCAGGGTGGCTAGGGTAGAGTCCATGGTACCTGTCTTCTCCCCCACGGCTACCATCTCCACCAGAAGTTTGGGGAATAGCTCACTCTCCGCCATCGGCTGAGACCAGCCCTGCCCCTGAAGCAGCTTCTCCCTGACGTCGGTTAGCGCCTGGCGGATAATCCTGTTTCCGGAGGTTTGGATTGCGATATCCATTACCCGGGGTAGTGGCAGCCCCGCTTTCAGCAGCATTGATGTTATCTGGCAAAAATGGCACATATTTTGCTCTATGTTGATAGAGCCAATCACCGGCGTCTTAAGCTTTAATTTGTCCATGGTCAGTTTTCCCGTCGGTAGCCTCAGGTAGGCCACAATTGAAATGACCAGGATAAAGGCTCCCCATAGGAGGTAGAACTTATAGTTAATGACGAAGTCGGCAGTAGCAATAAGTATCGTTGTTGCCCAGGGCAGTTCGGCGCCCAGTGAGTCAAATAGTCCAATCAGTGGCGGCAGGGCTACAGTGATGAGCATAATAAATACCCCGATAGCCATAAGCAATACCATGGCCGGATATGCCATGGCGCGCTTTACCTTGCCGGTTGTTGCTGAGCGTTTCTCCATGTAGGTGGCTACCTGCCTGAGACCTATTTCCAGGTTTCCTGCCTGTTCACTGGCTTTTACAACCTGGCAGTAGGTGGGGGAGAACACCTCTTGATAGCTGCTGAGCGCCTGGGAGAAGGAGCTGCCTCCCTGAAGCTCCTCAACCAGCCCGGCGATTACTTTTCTAAATGCCTCACGGGGGGCCTGCGCCTTAAGTAGCTCCAGGGCGGTGAGGATGCTAACGCCAGACTCAATGAGGGTGGCTAGCTGGCGTGAGAAATCAATTATATCCTGAGTCTTGACTCCGAAGAAGCTCGGAAATATTGTCTCCAGACTCAGGGGTGGGCGTGCCTCTTTCAGGCTGAGGACGCGCTTATACCCCGCACGGTAGAGGGCTTCCTCTGCCGTATTCTCTGAGGTGGCATCTATATTGCCCTGCACAACCTTTTTATCCAGGGTATAGGCGGTAAACTGATACATAAATTCCCCCTATAAGCCGATGGAGAATACGCTCCTTAGTACCTCACTCACTGAGGTAATGCCTTCTTTCACCTTCATCATCCCGTCACGCTTCATTGTTATCATTCCTTCTTTAAGCGCTTGCGTCCTGATATCACCGGCGCTGGCGTTGCTTAGCAGCATCCGTCTAATTCCCTCGCTCATAATCAGCAGTTCAAAAAGCCCGGTCCGCCCCCGGTAGCCGGTGTTGGCGCAAAGGTTACAGCCTGCCCCACCATAAAAGGTGGTTGGCAGCTGCTTCATTTCCTCTTCATAGGCTATTTGCTCCTCCGCCGATGGTTTATATGGGGCACGGCAGTGGGTGCAGATGCGGCGAATCATCCGCTGGGCGACAATGCCAACCAGCGTTGAGGAAACAAGATACGGCTCAACACCCAGGTCCAGCAGGCGGAATAGAACGCTAACTGCGTCGTTGGCGTGGATTGAAGAAAGCACCAGGTGCCCGGTCAGAGCCGCCTGGACGGCGGTGGTTGCGGTATCTTTATCCCGTATTTCACCGACCATGATAATATCGGGGTCATGCCGCATGATAGCCCGCAGACCGCCGGCGAAGGTAATCCCAGCCTTGGAGTTAACCTGGGTCTGATTGACGTCTATAAAACGGTACTCAATCGGGTCTTCAATGGTCAGCATGTTACGTTCGCTTTCACCAAGCTGGCTAATTGATGCGTAGAGGGTGGTTGTCTTACCTGAGCCGGTAGGACCGCCGACCAGTATCATGCCGAAGGGGCACTTCAGCGTCGTCTGGTACTTCTTGAGGGTCTCGGGCAGAAAGCCAAGCTTAGGCAGGGTGAAAAGAGACATGGATTTATCCAGGATGCGCAGGCTCACCCTCTCCCCGCACGCCGTTTCTAGAGTGGCGGCGCGAATATCAATATCCCTGTCCCCGACCTTGATTGAGAATTGGCCGTCCTGAGGGCGTCTTTGCTCAGCGATGTTCATATCGGCTAGTATCTTGACCCTTGACACCAGCGGGGTGTGGGTGCTGAGTGGCAGGGAAAACATGTTATGGAGGATACCGTCAATGCGGTAGCGGATTTGCAGCTTGTCCTCCCGTGGTTCAATGTGAACATCCGAGGCTCTATCCCTAACCGCCTGCGTGATAAGCAGGTCGAGGGTTTGGGCAATGGGTGTCCGGGCAATAAGCTCTGGGGTGACCTCGGCTTCTTCCACAGTAGTGGTGGGGGCAAACTGGCTTACCTGTTTCTGTATTTCACCACTGGAGCGGTAGTTGAGGTCAATCGCCCGCTCAATATCAGAGGGGACGCCGAGTGCTACCTCAACCCTCATCTTTGCCTGCGCTTTAATGTCCTCAATGGTATGGATGTCTTCAGGGTCAGCCATGACCACTACCAGGGCATCACCAACCACGTCTAGTGGAATAAGGGTATGTTTTCGGGCCATATCCTCCGGGATTAGCTGTATGGCGTTGGGTTGAACCATGTGCCTTTTCAGGTCAATCAGGGGTAGATTTAGCCCCACGCTGAGTACTGCCGCCAGCTCCTCGGCTTTGATTAGCCCCTGCTTTATCAGGATCTCGCCGAGTTTCCCTCCCTGCTGTTGCTGCAGCTTCAGGGCGTTTTCTAATTGCTCAGCGGTTATGAGCTTGTTCTCAATTAGCATTTCGCCCAGACTTTTTCTGGTCGCTTTGGCGGTGGATATTTCTCCCTTATCGCTTTCCATGCTCTTTTCCTTATTCAGCTAATAATATGGCTAGCCACCTCTCTTATTGACCAGGCCATCGGGCAGTTGGGGTTAGAGAGTATTAGCGGAGCGGTGCCGGGCATAAGTTCAAGGGAGGCTTGAGTGTCGTAGGGTATGATTCCCAGCAACCTGACCTTGGCGTTCATCTCTATAATAGACTTCATGTTAGACAGTGCTTCCTCGGGGAATGTCGCCTCCCGGTCGATGACCACTGCTCCCAACCGGTCTTTGGCAACGCCTATTTTTTGTAAAAGGGCTGAGGTGGATGCAAGGTCGGCTAAGGCACCGGCTTTAAAATCGGTGGCAATGACGATGAGGTCACACTTGGTTATTATTGCCCTCCCTAAATCGGAGGGCGGGATTGATAGGTCTATTAGAAGATAGTCGGTTACCTCCCGCAGTCTCCCGAATAGTAGGTTAACAGCGGTGGGTGAGAACTCTTTGCCCTCTTCATGGGGGTGGGGAATGGCTAGTACCCTTACGCCGATGTGGTGAACTATTAGTGCTGCCTCCAGCTCCCGATGTTTAAGGGTATCTATGGGTTTAACTAGAAGCTCGGTGATGCTCTTCTCCGGCTTGAGTCCAAGGTGCTCGATTAGGTTGCCATTGTTGGAGCAAAGGTCAGTCACAATAACCCGTTTACCCTTCTGCGATAAAGTGACGGCGACATTGACCAGCATTGTGGTTGTTCCCACCCCTTCTTTTGTGCCCATGAAGGCGATTATTTTTGACTTGACCGCGGTCTTTCTGGCGAGCAGGGACTCTACCCGGCTTACCAGCTCCCGGGGGGCTGTCGGCTTGGTAACGTAGTCATCGGCTCCTACCTTCAGCCCGGTGGCTTTGTCTATTTCCTGAGCCTTGCCCGAGAGCATCAGGATGGGGAGATGGGCGGTTTGAGGCTCGGAGCGCAGACGATGGCAAACCTCAAAGCCATCTATCCCCGGTAGCATGATATCCAGGATGAGGAGGTCTGGCTCTTCACTCTGGGCTTTGCTTATCCCTTCGGTCCCATTTTTTGCCAGTAGCACTTCGTAGCCCTCTTTGCGGAGGGTATACTCTATAAGCCTTAAGGCAATGGCGTCATCTTCAATAACCAGAATTTTCTTGCCCATAAGAACCCCCTCTGACACTTTCTTGGCTTGTCCTGTTTCCTGCTTCTTCAAGGAATGCTCCTCTGCGAATAACCCGGGTAGCCTCAGATTTGATTCTGTTTATATCGTTCTCGGTAAACAGTCTCCAGCCTTTTCTATCTCTAGGCATTACATCTTCAAGAACGCCTGCCTTAATCCAGCGGAAGAGTGTAGCTCGGCTCACGCCAGCCATCTGACAGGCTTCCAGGGTTCTGTAATACGTTTGACCGTTGATTTTTATTGCCACGTCTTAAAGTCTCCCGAGACGTCTCAAGAGTGGGTAAGAACTATTCGTAGCCTTGTCATAGTCTTGAAGTCTCCTGAGACGTCTCTCAAGGGGCAAAAATTATTCGTAGCCAGTAGTTGCTTGTGCTACCAGCCCTGTGGAATCACAGGAGTAAGTGCCCTGACTTGTTGCCGTCCGCAGGTAGTCTGGGTGCAACGGCTTGCCGGTAGGGAAAGACGCCATATTACTGGTTGCTGAGGTGGCTGTCACTGAGGTTAGACCTTCCTTCGCCATCATCGTGTCCATGGCGGTCTGGATGGTTACCCACTCAGCCTTTGCCCCCTCTGACTTGCCGCTCCCCACCAGTCCGGTGACATTTGGCAAAACAACGGCCGCCAGCACCCCAATAATGCCGATGACAATGAGCAGTTCAATTAGGGTGAAGCCGTTGTTGCCACGGTGACTCCTTTGCAGTAACTTCACGATTACCCCTCCTTTTTTGTTTGTTTATTACTTATTTTCCAGTCCTGCCAATTGACCACAATAGAGCAATTTATTGCCTAGTGTCAACAAAAAAGGCTGTTATTTAGTTATACTAAAGTCCTAATACTTACTAAAGTACTGGGGTAAGCGTGAGTGGCTGACAGGCGTGCAGTTTGGCTATCAATGCTTTATAATGCTGCCAAAAGAGAGGGGAGGGGGGAAATAGTAGTTGAAACTGAAAATCCTGATTTTGTTACTGGCTAGCGTAAGTCTGCTTGCTATCTCATGCCAGCCTGCTAAAGAGGCGGGGGGAGCCTTTATCTCCGGGACATCAGCCGGGGATGCCGAAACGCTCAATTGGATTCTGGCCGCTGACAGCGCCTCCTTCAGCTATATCGGGCATACCGTGGACTCTCTAGTTACCTATGACAATGAGTGGGGCGTTCAGTTGCGGATGGCGGCCAGGGATGTTGAGGTAAGTGAAGATGGTCTGGTTTATACGGTAACCATAAGGGATGACTTAATGTGGAGCGATGGCTCTAAGGTTACCGCCGAAGACTATGTGTATACCTTGCAAAACCTGATGCTATCCGACTGGCTCAATTACACCTACAAGAGTGACTGGCAGGAAGAGGTTGGGGGCGAGACGGTGTTTGTCACCACTCAGGTGGTTGATGAGACCACCTTTACCATAACCTGCCAGACGGTTGACCCCGAGTTCATCTATACGGTGCGCACTTTGATTCCCTACCCCAAATACATTGCCGTCAAATACGAGGGCGATGTTGAAGCCTTTACCCAGGCTCCGGAGTTCAATAATTTGACCTATACCGGCAACCTGGGACCATATAGGTTCAAGGAATGGCTGAGGAATGACAAGTTTGTCGTTGAGCGCAACCCCGATTACTATCTGGGCAAGGATACCGATGCTCCCTATTTTGACCAGTATATCGTAAAGCTCTTTGGCACCTCGGCTACGGCCCATGCCGCCATGGAGGCGGGGGATATTACCTACGTCGGCATTGACCCGGATAAGGTAAGCAAGTTCAAGAATATGGAGGGGATTAATGTCTATACCGTGCCCACTAATGGCTATCTCTTCCTGGCTTATAACCTGAGGGGCAACGGCTGGGAAGGGCTAAAGGTAAAAGAGGTAAGGCAAGCCCTGTCCCTGGCGGTAAGCAAGGAGCTGATAATAGAGCAGGTGCTCTACGGCTTTGGTGAGCCCGCCTATAGCTTCATTCCCAAGGTTTCACCCTGGTATGTGGAGGAGGGGGTTGCCGAATACGGGGTGGAGCCCCTTCTCGATGAGGAAGAGGCTAAAGACTTGCTGGTTAACGCCGGTTACGATGAACCAGTAGAGCTAACCCTGGTAACTAACGCCGGCAACGAGCAACGGGAAAACATAGGCTACCTGGTCAAGGAGCAGCTATCGGCGATTGACATTGAAGTGGAACTCAAGTTTGTTCCCTGGGCAACCCTGCTCCGGAAATACCTGATGAACAAGACGCCGGGCACAGACGAGGAACCGAGGTACAATAATGGCGCCGGGGCGGTAAGCGAGGAGCCCTGGGACCTGATGGTGATGGGCTTCACTACTAACCCCCTTTCACCTTCAGGGCAGGATGTCTTCTACTCAACTAATGGGGGCTTAAACTTTAATGGTTTTTCTAACCCCCAGGTTGATCAGCTATTCAAGAGGATAAAGTCTGAGGAAGCCCTTGACGAAGAAGCGCGCCGAGATTTATATGCCGAGCTATCGCAGCTGGTTTCCGAGGAGCAGCCGGCGAACTTTTTGGTTTTCCAGCTGGCAAATGCCGGTTTTCAGGAGAATGTCAAGGGTATAGAACCAGGCATAAATATGGGCTACAACTACCACCTGTGGTATTTTGAGTAGCCCTTTTAATCTCTTAGGTAGAACCAATGAGGAAGACCTGGCTCAGGGATTACATAATCAAGCGGCTGTTTTATGCCGTAATTATTGCCTGGGGAGTATTGACCATTACCTTCCTTCTGGTCAGGCTCGGCCCGAGTTCGCCCGCCGATAAGTATCTGACCAACCTCGCCGCCCGTGGGGAAGAGCCGACCCAGGCGATTGAGGCGATAGAAGCCAGATACGGCCTTGATAAGCCGATATATGAGCAGTATGTAGATTATATGGGCAATCTGGTGCGGGGGGACTGGGGGTGGTCTTTCAGCACCTCAATGCCGGTGACTGGGCTGATTAAAGCCCACTGGATTTACTCCTTCCAGCTAATCTTACTAAGCACTATCCTGGCTGCTTTAATCGGTATCTTTATTGGCATCTATTCTGCCGTCAGGCAGTACAGCAAGACCGATTACATCGCTACCTTTTTCTCCTTCATTGGGATATCCATACCCAATTTCTGGCTGGGGGTGATGCTTATCCTGCTCTTTTCGGTGCAGCTGGGGCTGTTTAAGACCTACTATGATACCAGCATCCCCCTCCTCTCCCTGGCTAATCTCAAGCAGCTCATCTTGCCGGTGGTTACCCTTGGCACCGGGATGATGGCTGGCTATACCCGATATACCAGGTCGGCGATGCTGGACAATCTGAGGAAGGACTTTGTCAGGACGGCAAGAGCCAAGGGCTTGCCGGAGAGGACGGTCATCGGCAAGCATGTCTTCCGCAATGCCGTCCTGCCCCTGGTTACTATAATAATGTTTGATTTGGGCAGCATTGTCTTTGGCGGCGCTTACCTAACTGAGATTATCTTCGGCATTCCCGGTCTGGGCAGGATTTCTTTCAATGCCATCTTCGCCGATGATTATGCGGTGGTGGTGGCGATAACCCTTATCTCGGCTCTCCTGGTACTTTTGATTAACCTGGCTACCGATATCGCCTATGCCTACCTTGACCCCAGAATAAGATATGACTAAGAAGAGAATTAAACGGCTGGCGGGGAGGGTCGGCGGTATTAAGAACCTGATTCTTATACCGCTGGCTGCCCTCTGGCTTTTAACCCTGCTGCTTGATATCTTTGTCGTGGAGAAGATTTTTACCCCCCTTGGCTATTTATATATAGCCATTGGTATACTGGCTCTCATCTATGTAGTCTGGCCCCTTTACAGCGGCCGCAGGCTGGTAGATTATTACTGGCAGCGGGTGAAAAAGAACCGGCTGGCGGTTGGCGGATTAGCCTTTATTCTGTTTCTGATTCTCCTGGCTCTCATCGGTCCCTTCTTTACCACCGACCCGACGGCAGCCAACTTTGAGGAGAAGAACACACCGCCCGTCGGTTTTAGCATTGAGGAGTCAGTTTATCACGCCGAGACGGGGCAGTTTATTACCAAGGCGACCAGCGGCACCTGGGAGCACCCCCTGGGCACCGATAATAAGGGCCGGGACTTGCTGGCGATGCTCATCTCCGGTGCCGGAGTTTCGCTGCAGGTTGGCTTGCTCGCCACCGGCATTGCCGTCGCTCTGGGGACGCTTATCGGCGTCATATCTGCTTATTTAGGGGGCAAGGTGGACAATATCCTGATGAGGTTCACCGATGTTATGATGACCTTCCCCTTCTTTCTCCTGCTGGTATTTATTATTTTCATCTTCGGTCCCAGTCTGGCTTTTATTGTCCTCGTCATCGGTCTCACCGGCTGGACGGGGACAGCCCGCTTAATCAGGAGCGAGACCCTTTCCCTGAGGACGCGGGAGTTTATTCTGGCGGCTAAAGCCCTGGGGGCGAGTGATGGCAGGATTGTCCTGGCTCACCTTATCCCTAATGTCGTCAGCCTGATTGTGGTAATCGCCACCCTCTCTATCCCCGGGGTGATTCTGGCTGAAGCCGCCCTGAGCTTTATCGGCTTGGGTGACCCCTCGGTAACCAGCTGGGGGATGATTCTGAGGGCGGGGCAGCAGAGCCTTGACATCACCTGGTGGGTGGCGGTGGTGCCGGGGGTTATGCTTTTCCTCACCGTTCTTGCCTTCAACTTTGTCGGTGATGGGCTCAGGGATGCCTTTGACCCCCGGAGCAGTGTTTAATATGAGTATTTAATGTGAAAGAGGTAATTTTAAGCGTTAAAAATCTCAAGACCTACTTTTTCACCAAGCGCGGTGTTGTCCGGGCGGTGGATGGGATTAGCTTTGACCTGGTGAAGGGCGAGTGCCTGTGTCTGGTTGGCGAATCTGGCTGCGGCAAGACGGTAACCGCCCTCTCCATCCTGGGTCTAATTGACAGCCCGCCGGGCAGGGTAGTGGGGGGAGAGATATTTTACGATAGTACTGACCTCACCAAAAGCTCCGCCGAGAAGCTCAGGCATATCAGGGGCAAGGAGATTGCCATGATATTCCAGGACGCGCAATCAGCCCTGAATCCGGTCTTTACTATTGGCGACCAGATAGTGGAGCAGATAAAGCTCCACCTGGCGGTGAGCCAGCGGGGGGCGAAAGAGAGGGCGATAGGCCTGCTAAAAGAGGTGGGCATACCATCGCCGGAGGAGGTGGCTGGCTACTACCCTCACCAGTTATCCGGGGGCATGAGGCAGAGGGCGATGATAGCCATGGGGCTATCCTGCGACCCGCAGCTACTTATTGCCGATGAACCGACTACCGCCGTTGATGTCACCATAAAGGCCCAGATTATAGACCTTTTTCAAAAGCTCAAGGAAAGCCGAAGGATGTCCCTCCTTTTTATAACCCATGAACTGGGGATAGTTTCCGAAATCGGCGACAGGATTGTGGTCATGTATGCCGGCAGGGTCGCTGAGACCGCCCCCGCTGCCGAGCTGCTAAAAAATCCAAAACATCCCTACACCTCGGGTTTGATTAGGTGTCTACCTGACATAACGCAAGAAGGGGAGAGGCTAGAGTCCATACCCGGGACTGTGCCCAGCCTGGTTAATCCCCCTCGCGGCTGCCTTTTCCACCCCCGCTGCAATAGGGCAATGGCTATCTGCCGGAAAGAAGAGCCGCCGCCGGTTAGTATTAGCCGGGGGCACACCGTTTTCTGCCACCTGTATTAAAAGATGATGTTGAACCACAAATTATTAGAGGTAGAGGATTTAAAGAAGTACTACCCGGTTACCGGTGGGCTGTTCTACCGGCACCTCGGTGATATTAAGGCGGTGGACGGCGTCTCCTTCTATATAAAGGAAGGGGAGACCCTGGGGCTGGTCGGGGAATCGGGGTGCGGCAAGTCCACCCTGGGCAGGACGATATTAAGGCTGGAGGAACCGACGGCAGGGAAGATTATCTACCGCCGGACTGATATTGCCAAGCTGGACAGGAAGCAACTGAGGGGGCTGCGTAAGGAAATCCAGATTATATTTCAGGACCCCCAGTCCTCCCTTGACCCCAGGATGACCATAGGTCAGTCCATAGGCGAGGCTCTGCTCATCCACGGCTTAAAGGATGAGAGGAAGCGGGGGCAGAGGGTGAACGATATGCTGGAGCGGGTGGGCTTGGAGGCACAGTATGCCCTGCGCTATCCCCATGAGTTTAGTAGCGGACAGAGGCAGCGCATCGGCATTGCCCGGGCGCTTGCCACCAGCCCCAGGCTGATTATTGCCGATGAGCCGGTAAGCGCTCTGGACGTTTCCATTCAGGCGCAAATCTTGAATCTAATGCTTGACCTGCGCCGCGAATTCAGTCTGGCGTACTTATTCATTGCCCATGACCTATCGGTGATAAGGCAGATATCCCAGCGGGTGGCGGTAATGTATCTGGGCAAGATTGTTGAGCTGGCTGAGGCTGGCGAGATTTTTAAAGATGCCCTCCACCCCTATACCGAAGCCCTGGTATCGGCTATACCTAGTATTAGAAAGAAGAAGGGGAGGACCAGAATTCTGCTCCCGGGCACTGTACCTTCCCCCTTGAACCCACCATCAGGCTGTCGCTTCCATACGCGGTGTCATCGGGTAATGCCAATTTGCCCTCAGGTTGAGCCGCATCTTAAGGATATGGGCAATGGGCATCTGGTGGCATGCCACCTGTATGGGGTTTAACTGCTTGATAGAAAGTTATATAATAGTTATATAATTTGTCTGGATGGGCATATTGCCCTCAGCTTAAAGTAAGCCTGTAATCAGTGAGCGGTTAAATTCTGGGGGGTGCTAATGGTTAGATGTCCTAATTGTGGTCAGAAGACCGGTGGTGATTACTGCCAGTGGTGTGGCTACCCGGTAATGGCGGGTGGTCAGCGGGGTGTGGAAGCCAAGGCAAGGAAGGAGGTTGAGGAGGCGGAGAAGCGGGCGAGGAAGGAAGCCGAGCGCCTGGCTAAGGAAGAAGCAAAGAGAGTCAAGGAAGCCGAGGAGGCAGAAAAGAAGGTAAGGAAAGAAGCTGAACGCCTGGCTAAAGAACAGGCGAAGAAAGAGGCGGAAGAGGCAAAGAGGACAAAGGAGGTCGAAGAGGCGGAGATTAAGGCGGGGGAAGAGGTTGAGCGCCTGGCCAGGGAGCAGGCAAAGAGAGCCTGGGAGGCTGAGGAGGCGGAGCGGAAAGCAAGAGAAGAAGCCGAGCGTCTCGCCAGAGAGCAGGCAAGGACGGCATGGGAGGCCGATGAAGAGGAGATTAAGGCGAAAGAAGAGGTTGAACGCCTAGCCAGGGAGCAGGCGGAGAGAGAAGCGGAAGAGGCAAGAAAAGCAAGAGAGGCCGAGGAAGCCAGGGAGGCGGAGATTAAGGCGAGAGAAGAAGCTGAACGCTTAGCCAGAGAACAGGCAGAGAAAGAAGCGGAAGAGACGAGGGAGATTGAGGAGGTGGAGATTAAGGCAGGGGAAGAGGCGGAACGCCTAGCCAGGGAGCAGGCAAAGAGAGCCTGGGAGGCTGAGGAGGCGGAGCGGAAAGCAAGAGAAGAAGCCGAGCGTCTTGCCAGAGAGCAGGCGATGAAAGAGACCGAAGAAGCGGGAGAGGTGAGGGGAGCAGAAGAGACTATAGAAGCCAAAGAAGCTGAGGAAGTGGAGAGGATAGCGAGAGAAGAAGCCGAGCGCCTGGCCAGGGAGCAGGCACTGATAGAAGCAGGAGAGCTTAGGGGGGTGGAGGAGACAGAAGTAGGAGCAGAGAAGGAAGCTGAGGAAATTCCGCAGGCTGGTGGGGAGGCTGATATTAAGGCAAGAGAGGAAGCCGAACGCCTGGCTAAAGAGCGGGCACTGAGAGAGGCAGAAGAAGCAAGGAGGGTATGGGAAGCTGAGGAGATGGAGAGAAGGGCAAGAGAGGAAGCTGAAGGCTTGACCAGAGAGCAGGCGTTGAGAGAGGCAGAAGAGGCAAGGAAAGCAAGAGAGACCGAGGAAGCCAGGGAGGCGGAGATTAAGGCAAGAGAGGAAGCGGAGCGCCTGGCTAAAGAGCAGGCAGAAAAAGAAGCGGAAGAGACGAGGGAAGTTGGGGAAGCCGAGGTTAAGGCTCAGGAAGAAGCTGAACGTCTGGCTAAAGAGCGGGCACTGAGAGAGGCAGAAGAGGCGGAGATTAAGCCAGAGGAGGCGGAGATTAAGCCAGAAGAAGAGGCCGAGCGCCTGGCTGGAGAGCAAGTAGAGAAAGAGGCTGAAGGAGTGGGGGAGGTTGTGGTAGAGAAGGAAGCTGAGGAAATTCCGCAAGCCGGCGAGGAGGCTTACAAGGAAAACTTTGAGCTAGTGGTGCCGATGCCGGTGGGCTTTGAGCGAGTGAGACAATTCGCTGAGGAGCTGGGAAAAGTTGAGGGCTTGAAGATAGAGTGGGTTGGTGGGTCAGTGGAGGAAGGGGCAATAATCGGCATCTCAGCGCAGAAACAATTAGATTTGATGCAGACCATCAAAGAAATGCCTGTAGTGGAAAGTGCTGAGAGGAATGCTGAAAAGATTATAGTGACCTTAAAGGTCGCTTGAGATTATTTGTTGTCTGTTTGCTTTTCAGGTGAGACTTTAGTGCCTGGAGCCAGTTTGCTATTTTTTTCTATAACAACATCATCGCCCAGAACACAGTTATCCAGTACTTGACTCCCCTCTTGAATGTAGCAGCGGGAGCCGACGATGCAGTTCTCCAGATTCACTTTTTTGCCTACCCTGCACTCCTGCCATAATATTGCCCCTTCTATAACCGCATCTTCATCAACCTGGCATCGTGGTCCAAGAGCGGCAGGTCCCTTTATCTTTGCTCCCTGGGCAATAACGCAGCCCTCGCCGGTAAGCACCGGACCTTCGATCTGAGCCGAGGGGTGAATTTGGGAGTTACCGCTGATTTGGGCGCGATAGATAGATAAGGACGGAGCCTTGCCTGAGAGCAGGTCATGGGTCACCTTGAGGTATTTTTCCGGCGTGCCGATGTCAATCCAGTAGCTGGTGGATGGATAGCTCAGGATAGGCTTGCCCTTCTCCAAGAGTAGTGGGAAAAGGTGGCGCTCAAAGGTGGAGGGGGTGGAGGGGGGAATGTAGCTCAGGACTTCAGGCTCAAGGATATAGATGCCGGCGTTAATCATATTAGTGGTGACCTCTTCCCGGCTTGGTTTCTCGACAAAGCGTTTTACCATACCCTTGTCGTCGGTCTCCACCACACCGTATATCGTGGGGTTGTCTACGGGGGTCAGGGCAAGACTCACCCCGGGTTTTTTTTGCCGGTGCTGGCTCATCATTGCGGTGAGGTCCATACCGGTCACGATGTCGCCGTTAACGACAAAGAAAGGCGCATCCCCATCAAGGAAAGACTCGGCGTTTTTGATGGCACCGGCGGTGCCCAGTGGCACATCCTCAACGAGGTAGGTGAGATGGACGCCTGAACCTGCGCCATCACCGAAGTAGCTTTGGATGCGGTCGGGGAGGTAGCTCGTGGTCAGGATGATATCCCTTACCCCGTGCTCCTTGAGATAAAGTATCAGGTATTCCAGGAAAGGCTTATTCAGGATTGGTACCATCGCCTTTGGTGTATTGAAGGTTAAGGGGTGCAGCCTTGTTCCTTGCCCTCCCACCAGAATGACTGCCTTCATCTTTCTCTTACCCCCGTAGGATGCTAGATTGGTCTAGTGTGGTTTAGTATCGCCTTTGTCTTGCTTTACGGTTAAACCGATTATCTCTTCCCCGGAGGTACTCTTTACCTCTCTTATCTGAAAGCGGAAGGGCTTCAACAACATTAATAACCCGGCTCTTTAGTCTTTTGCCTTTGAGGTTGGCAATTGCGGCTTCGCCTTGAGACTTTGAAGCCATTTCAACAAATCCGTATCCCCTGGTCTGGCCACTGCCAATATACTTGTCGTTCATAACAACCACGGATATCACTTCTCCGAAAGCCATGAATTCTCGTCGCAGTTCTTCCTCAGTGACCTCAAGGGATAGGTTGCCGACATATATATTCACATTAGCCCCCTTCTTTGGAAGTGAGCTAGGCTTGGCCCAACGTTTGTTATTAATAGCTAGACTAATAGCTCTATTGACTAAGGATTTAGTATCTTCTGCCTCTTCCTCCACCAAATCCACCGCCTCCACCGCTTCTCCTGTTCCCAAAAGAGCCACCCCTGTCATCGGAGCGGGGCCGGGCTGCATTTACAGTGAGCGTTCGGTCCTTCATGGTTTTCCCGTTAAGGCCGGTGATTGCCGCTTGCCCCTCGGACACCGAGGGCATTTCAACAAAGGCAAATCCCCTTGGCCGTCCGCTGTACTTGTCAGTTATGACATTTACCGATTCAACCTTTCCGAAAGCAGTGAATTCCGCCTCTAGCTCCTCTTCAGTCGCGTCGAAGGATAGATTACCTACATAGATTTTCATGCTCAGTCCCCTTTTCGGATTATTTCTCCTACCCCGCGTAGTATTTCTGGCGCCGTCTTCTTCGGGCGTTATTCTTTGCTTTTATCCGGGCAGCGTCTCTCTTAGATATGAAATGACGGTGGGCCTTTGCCTCGCGCAAAATGCCACTCATCTGTACTACCTTTTGAAAGCGCCGTAACAAAGAGTCTTGTGTTTCGCCTTCACGCAGATGAACTTCTAATGACATAACGCCTCGACATTCTAGGAGCATACATAGACTGGGAACTCCCAGCCTACGTATGCTCTTAAGGTCAAACCAGCGTTATCCGCTGGCTTTAACTTTACGGTAGCAATCGCTACAATAAACCGGTCTATCACCGCGGGGTTCAAATGGTACCTCAGTATCCTTACCACACTGAGCGCATTTTACGGGGAACATCTGCCGCTGGGAGCTGTAGCCAGAGCCGCTATTTCCATAACGTTCTGTTTTTCTTGCCTGGCGGCAGGAGGGACAGCGCTTGGGCTCATTGGTATAGCCCCTGGATTGGAAAAGCTCCTGCTCTTCAGCGCTGAAGGTAAAGGTAGCCCCGCAATCGGAACACTGGAGTGATTTGTCCTCAAAACTCATTGGATGACCTCCTCTCTTCAAAAATTTCAGCTAGAGTTTGGGTCACCCAATACTTGATAAAACCCGAGGGATTTAAAGCAGTATACGATAACCAAAACCTAAACTGCCCTTATTATACCACTATGACACGCTTCTTTGCAAATGACACACATTTGACAGATATGCTTTCCTATGCTATTATGACTGAAACTATAAATTGGCGTGTTGTTTGTTATGTATAATGTAAGCATCAAAGTCTCCCTCAGTCCCTACTATTATTACTATGGGTATTACGGTTACCCAACATCGGCGTTGGGGGGCTTGATGCGGATATAAATATCTAAAGGTATTAAATCAGATTCAAACTAGGGAGAGCCCCCCTGTTGGGGGGCTCTCCCTAGTTCAGGATATTCAGGGCGATAGTTCAATATGGAGGTATCTAGATGATGAAAAAAAAGCTTGAGATTGTACGCACCACCACCTGGTCTGCCGGACCTGGCTGTCATGGCGGCTGCGGTGTGCTTGCCTACATTGAGGATGGGAAGCTGGTCAAGATTGAGGGAGACCCAGACCACCCCTGGAATCAGGGCCGTCTCTGCACCAGGTGTCTGGCAATGACACAGTATGTTAACCATCCCCAGCGGCTGACCCGCCCCCTCAAGCGGGTGGGGGAGCGTGGGGAAGGCAAGTGGCGGGAGATCTCCTGGGATGAGGCTTTTGACCTTATTGAAAAGAGGCTGGGCAAAATCCGGGAGGAATTCGGCCCGGAGAGTGTCATCTTTTCTATGGGGACGGGGAGGGACATTGGTTCCTGGATATGCTTGCTAGCCTATGCCTACGGTAGCCCCAACGTAATGTTTTCTCTCAGTGGGATTGCCTGTTACAGCCCGAGGATAGCCGCTGTAGAAACGGTGCAGGGGGATTACTGCGTGCTTGATGCCGCCCAGTGGTTACCAAAACGCTATGACGACCCCAAGTATAAGGTCCCGGAGTGCATCGTAATCTGGGGCTATAACATTCCGGCTTCATGCCCCGACAACGTCTTTGGGCACTGGATTATCGACCTTATGAAAAGGGGCACAAAAATTATTGCCATTGACCCAAGGCTATCGTGGTTTGCCTCAAGGGCGGAGAAATGGCTCAGGCTTCGGCCGGGGACGGACGGTGCCCTTGCCATGGGCTTTCTCAACGTGATTATAAACGAGGGCTTATATGATAGAGACTTCGTCGAGAAGTGGACAAACGCAACCCACCTCCTCAGGAGCGACACCGGCAAGCTGCTCCGGGAAAGCGATTTAATAAAGGATGGCTCCCCCAGCAACTTCGTTGTCTGGGATACCAAGAGGAAACAGCCAGTGGTATGGGACTCTCACAATGTGGAGTATAAACTCCCCGGCGTCAAACCAGCACTGGAAGGCGAGTTTAAAATCAGCCTGTCTGATGGAAGCAGAATACCGGTAAAAACGGTATGGACGGTATTCTGCGAGGAGGTGAACCGGTACCCGGTGGAACGGGTGTCTGAAATCACCTGGGTTCCGGAAAGAGACATTGTTGAGGCGGCACGCCTTTACGCCAGGAGCAAACCGGCATCTATCCACTGGGGTGTGCCCATTGATATGACGCCGGCAATCACCCCCACCTCCCAGGCGATTGCCAACTTATGGTGCATTACCGGCAATCTGGATATACCTGGTGGTAACGTTATCTCAAGGTATGCCTTTGATGCCGTTGCCTACGCTCTGCCGGGGGCAAAGGGGGTCATCAGGCTGGACTCTGAGGAGGCGGATAAGAAGAGGATAGGCGCCGACCGCTACGGCCCCCTGAATAAATTCATCTGGAGGGCGCAAACTGACCTGGCATTAGAACAGATTTTCACCGAAAAGCCCTACCCCATCAAGGGGATGTGGCTCCAGGGCTGTAACCCGGTAGCCGGCATAGGTCTTGACCCGGCGAAATGGGTTGAGGCGATTAAGAAGCTTGACTTTGTGGTTGCCGTTGACCTTTTCATGACCCCCACCACCCAGCTAGCCGATGTGGTGCTACCGGCAGCCAGCTTTCTGGAGAAGGATGGCATAAGGAGCTGGTGGGTGCCGCTTCAGAGCATCAACAAGGCTATTTCCGTCGGCGAATGTAAGCCCGATGTGGAAATAAACTTTGAGCTGGCGAAGAGATTTGACCCCAGCCTCCGCTGGAATAACATCTACGAGCTTTTTGACGAGATAATCAAGCCCTCCGGTATGACCTTTAAACAGCTTCAGGAGAAGGGCTGGGCTTTCCCGCCGGAGGGCCACCCCAGCGCCCCCTACCACCGCTTTGAAAGGGGGCTGCTGCGACCGGACAAGAAACCCGGTTTTCAAACGCCGTCGGGCAGGATTGAGCTATACTCATCCTTAAGAGAGGAGTGGGGGCTGGAGCCTCTAGCCCACTATGAAGAACCGCCGTTCACCCCCATAAGCCAGCCAGAGCTATACCAGAAGTATCCCTTAATCCTGTCCACGGGGAGGCGCTCTCCGGTATACTTCCACTCCGAGCACAGGAATATTCCGTGGCTACGCCAGATTGACCCTGACCCGGTAATTGAAATCCACCCTGAGACCGCCGGCTCACTCCATATTGACGATGGGGAGTGGATCTGGGTGGAGAACTGGCTAGGGAGGTGCAAACTCAAGGCAAAGCTTACCCTGGTGGTGCCCAAGTGGATGGTGATGGCGGCTCACGGGTGGTGGTTTCCGGAAAAGCCCGGTGAAGAGCCTTCTCTATTCGGGGTGTGGGAATCGAATGTAAACCAGCTTATTCCCATGGGTTTTCAGGGCAAGGATGGGCTGGGTGCTCCCATAAAACATCTGCTTTGCCGATTATCCAAGGTTAATGAGGAGGCAAAAAATGCCTAAGAAGATTGGATATGGCTTGCTTATTGATTATGAGTACTGCACCGGTTGTTATGCCTGCCAGATTGCCTGCGCCCAGGAATACAAGTGGCCGGCAGGTATGTCCGGAATCAGGGTAATTGAAGTTGTCCAGAGCCTGCCCAATGATGAGGCATACCTTGCCTACCTGCCATTTCCCACTGAATTATGTGTCCTTTGCCCGACTCGTACCAAAAATGGGCTTGAGCCGGCATGCGTCAAGCACTGCATGGCATCCTGCATGAAATACGGCAAGATAGAAGAGCTAGCCAAAGAAATGGGTAAGAAACCGAGGATGGTGCTCTGGGCGCCACGTTAGTAGTTTAGAAAGTTGTTTAAGCGCGCCGCCGGCGCTGGGATGCAGCTCTGGGACCCTATGCGCAGCTTGATAAGAGGTAAGGGGGTCTTGACAAAGTTGGGGTAGCTATCTATACTTTCGGAAGAGCAAAGAGTCTCACAGGTTTACTAAGTTACCAGAGCCGATATTATAATGGAGGGAGGGGATGAATATATAGGATTTTAAGATAACAAGACCTGATACAGTTTGAATCCTTGGAAAGGAGAAAAAACAGGTGAAAAGGAAGCTGTTATTTGGTTTGATAGCACTTGCACTAGTAGCGGTGCCTTTGCTTGCTGCCTGTGAAGCAGCCCCACCGGAAAAAGATAGCATCGTTGTTGGCGCGTCCAGGCCTCTCTCCGGTGCACAAGCTATGATCGGAGACGCGGCATACGGGCCAATCATGACTATGTGGCAGGAAGAGGTCAATGCCGCCGGCGGGATATATGTGGAGGAGTATGGCAAGAGCTTGCCCATAGAGTATATCATATATGATGACGCCAGTGATGTGGGCACCATGGTGAGACTGACAGAAAAACTAATAGTAGAGGACAAGGTTGACATTCTGTTCTCCGCCTGTGGCACCGCTTTCATTTCTGCTCAAGCCCCCATAGCCAATAAGTACGGAATGGTACTTGTCACAGCTGAGGGCGGCGCCACGATTATGAGGGACGCGCTTTATGGTCTGCCCTACGTGTTTATCAGCCTGCCTTTTTCCGACCACTACCAGCTGCCAGTTTTTGCTGACATGCTGGCTGCAAAAGGCGCGGAGACAGCCTATATAGTCAGCATTGCCGACCTCCATGGCGTAGAGTATGCCGGCGTGGCGGCTATAGAATTCGGTAGGGTAGGAATTGATGTACTGGCTAATGTGAGCGTTCCAATCACCCAGGAGGACTTCGAGCCCATAATCAAGGCAGCCAAAGCGGCTAACCCCGATGCCTTTTGCGTTTTTGCCTATCCCCCTATAGTCATACCTTGTACCGCCGTGTCAATGGCGCTTGGCTTTAACCCAAAGGCCTTTATAGTTGGCCCCGGGGGCAACTTCGGGTTTTATGGATTCTCGTTTGGCGAGGATGTCAACGTAATCAACGGGGTAACCACTTTTGCCGCTGCCAACCGGGCAACATCTCCCGAATTTACCGAATTATATGATGACCTTGAGGCAATCGTTGGCCCGGCTATGCTGGATTGGTGGGGGCATCCCTACTACGCGCCCCTGGTGCAAATCTGGCAGGAGGCTATCGAGTCGACCGGAACCCTTGACCAGGACGTGATAAGGGATTACATAGCCACCAACCATTTCGATACCATTCTGGGAGATACCTACTTCGAGATGTTCGGTGAAAGCGGCGGCGGACTTATGGTTAAGGAAACCCATCCCGGTGAGATTGGTCAGTGGCAGAATGGGACCTTAGAAATCGTAGGCGGTGGTGACTGGCCGGCCACAGTGCTTACCGGAGAATTTATATACCCCAAGCCGGAGTGGCCAACAGAATAGTAGACATTGAGTTTAGGAGTTTAGCGGAAATAGTAAGCAGGTTGTCTAAAGGGTGCAAGGATAACAACTCTTGGGAGTGGTTATCCTCCCCCGGGCTTATCCTATACCTTTTGGGCAGCCTGCACCTGTGATTACTAAAGCTTAGAAAGTTATTGTTATGCCTGAGAGCATTGTAACCATCCTGGACTTAGCCATTGGCGGTTTGCTGCTGGGTGGTATCTATGCCCTGCTTGCTATGGGCTTGAGCTTGCAGTATGGCGTTGCCCGGGTGCTGAACATCGCTCATGGTGAATTCATTATGCTCGGCGCTTTCGGCACCTGGACGCTTTACACCGTATTCGGCATTAACCCCCTGCTTTCCCTTATCATTGTTGGTCCGATTATATTCATAATCGGTTGGCTACTTCATAGGACTCTGTTTACCCGTCTTAGCATCACGGCGCCAACACCGGATGCCTATGAGGCCAGTTCTCTGTTAGCCACTTTTGGCCTCCTCTTCATCATTCAAAATCTAGCCTTACTGGGGTGGGGTGCCAACATAAAGGCATACTCTTATTTAAACTTTGGGGTCAATCTGGGGGGAGCTATATTTACCGCCAACCGCCTGGTAATCCTCGGCTTTGCTATAGGCATAGGTTTAGCCTTTTATATCTTTTTAGTCCGTACCCGCATGGGTAAAGCCATCAGGGCGGCGGCCCAAGACCCGGCGACCGCCGGACTCATGGGGGTAAACATCAACCAGGTGCTGGCTTTATGCTTTGGTCTGGGGGCGGTATTGGCTGCTTTAGCCGGCACACTTATGAGCATGCGGATTCCCATCAATCCGGCTATGGGTATGAACTATACCATCATTGCCATCATCATTATCGTCCTGGGTGGGCTGGGCAGTATCCCGGGCAGTTTTATCGGGGGTTTTATACTGGGTATCATTGGCAGCGTAGTAACCTATCTTGAGCCGAGCTTATCACTGGCTGCCTATTATTTCATCTTCATACTCCTGCTCATGATAAGACCAAAAGGCATCTTGGGGAAGTAGAGAAATGGATATTGCAAGGGTTACCTCCAAAAAGTCGTTTTCACTGGGGTTACTTGGTTTAATCCTAATCTTATTAGCTACTCTACCCCTTTATGCC
>CAYWCO010000007.1:0-21839 GCA_964456815.1 uncultured Dehalococcoidales bacterium
GGGATGTGGTTACCAGCGGCTCTTACTGGGGGGAAAGCCTCCCCAGTATCAAGGTGGCATTGGTGCTACCGAAGCCGAAGGAGTTAGACAGGGCTATCTTCACCTCGGCTTCTCTGGCAACGTTGGGCACGTAGTCAAGGTCGCACTCAGGGTCCGGGGCTTCATAATTTATGGTGGGGGGGATAATACCGTGGTTAATAGTAAGCAGGCTGAATATTGCCTCCACCACCCCGGCGCCAGCCCACATATGACCCACCATTGACTTATTACTGCTTATCGGTATTTGCTTGCTCCGCCCCCCGAAGACGCTCTTTATCGCCTTGGTCTCGGAGAGGTCATTAAGCACGGTTGATGTGCCGTGGGCGTTAATATAATCAATCTCACCAGTGGAGATGCCGGCGTCGTCAAGCGCCATCCTCATGCAGCCAGCGGCGCCCCTGCCATCAGGGTCGGGGGCGGTGATATGATAGGCGTCACTGTTAAGCCCGTAGCCCAGCATCTCGCCATAAATCTTAGCCCCCCTATTCCGGGCGGACTCCAGCTCCTCCAGGATGACTACCCCCCCTCCCTCGCTGATGATAAAGCCGTCGCGCTCTTTATCAAAGGGACGGCTTGCCTTCTCCGGCTCATCGTTTCTGGCGGTCATGACCTTTATTACGTCCAGTCCAGCAAATATAAGGGGGCTGATAGCCGCCTCCGCCCCGCCGGCAATCATGGCGTCAACCTCACCCTTCTGAATAACCCTGAAGGCATTGCCGATAGCCTGCGTCCCTGAGGCACAGGCGGTCACCGAGCACATATTCGCCCCCCTGGCCCCGAATGTAATAGCAATCTGCCCCGTTGCCATATTGCACAGGAAACTGGGGATAAAGAAGGGGGTAATCTGACGGCGCTTGCCCTGAAGCAGCAGCTGATGGTTCTTCTCCAGACTCTCCACCCCACCCATGGCTGTCCCCACCGATACCCCAACCCTCTCGCTATTGCTATCATTTATGGTCAGGTCAGAATCCTCCAGCGCCATCCTGGTAGCAGCCAGGGCAAAGTGGATAAAACGGTCTCCCCTCCTCACCAACTTCCTATCAATAAAATCCGAGGGGTTAAACCCCTTGACCTCCCCGGCAACCTGGGTGCGAAAACTGCTGGCATCAAACCTGGTAACAGCGCCAACGCCCGATTTCCCGGCGCATAACGATTGCCAGCTTTCCTCCACCCCAATCCCAAGGGGGGTTACTGCACCCATGCCGGTTACTACTACCCTTCTCTTCACCTATTTCTCCCGCAGGCTCTTTTTATCAATCTTGCCATCGGCAGTTTTGGGCAAAGAACCAGAAAAGATAATCTCTCTCGGCACCTTATAGTTAGCCAGGCGCTCAAGGCAAAACTTCTTTATCTCCTGCTCGGTAGCCACTTCCCCAACCTTCAACCTGATGAAAGCCCGGGGGGACTCCCCACGTAATTCATCGGGGATTCCCACCACCGCCGCCTCAGCCACCTTGGGATGGCTAGCCAGCACCTGCTCAATATCGCTGGGATAGATATTCTGTCCCTTAGCAATAACCATATCCTTCTTCCTGCCTGCCACCAGAAAAAGCCGCCCCTCCTCATCTAACTTGCCCATATCACTGGTATGGAGCCAGCCCTTCTTTATCACCTCGGCAGTTGCCCGGGGATTGTTATAGTAGCCCTTCATTATCGGTCCCCTGACAATTATCTCACCCGGCTGGTTCGGTGGCAGCTCCCGACCTTCATCGTCAACTATCCTCAGCTCCCACCCGGGCAGAGCCTTCCCCAGCGAGCCCGGCTTGCCGGCACCATCAGGGGACTGGCAGGTAACATGGGCTGCGGACTCGGTCATGCCCCAAAAGTCAACCGCCGATAAGCCGAGGTGCTGCTTGATTTTCCGCCAGATATCAGGCGGCATAGCCGCCCCCGCCGTACCCCAAAGACGGAGAGAGCTCAGGTCATTATTTATCCCCTCCGTCTCTATGGTGTTAACTATCAAGGCATGGACGAAGGGCACCGCCATAAAAATGGTCGCCTTCTCCCGCTCAATGACCTCAAGGAGGCTATTAATAGATAGCCCGCCCAACATCACCACCGTGCTCCCCTTGGTGATTGCCGTCAGCAGTATTACCACCAAGCCAAAGGCATGGTGCATGGGCAGGGCGAACAGCACCACTATATCCTTATCGCTCTGCTGAAACCCGTCGCCCGATATTGCCGCCTCCCTCACCAGAGCCTGATGGGACATCACCACCCCCCTCGGGTTAAAGCTAGGCCCCGAGGTATAGGCGATGTGGGCAATATCCTCACCCTTCAGCTCCACCGCCACCGGTTCCGACGAACCGGTATCCATAATCTCCTGATAACTAAGAAACTGACCTTTATGCTCAGAGCCTAACTCTATGACGCCGGCTACGGACTTAAGCTCCCCCAGCACCGGGGCTATTTGTTTCAAAAGCGGGCTTTCCACCACCACCACCCTGGGCTGGGAGTCATTAAAGAGCGAGGACAGTTCAGCAAGCTTACACTTGGTATCCAGAGGAACGGCGATGCCGCCAATCTTGACCACACCGAAGTAGATAGCGGCAAACTCCGGGCTATTGGATAGCAGCATTGCCACCCGCTCACCCTTCTTCACCCCCATCCCCAGCAAGGCGTTAGCTACTTTATTTGCCGCTTCATTAAGCTGGGCATAGGACAAGCGGCGCTCATCCACAGCCACCGCCGTCTTCCCCCCGTACTGCTTTGCTGCCGTCTCCAGCAATAATCTCAGGTTCATCAATCACCTTCCTCCAGTATAACCCTGGCATCTACGGCTATAGCACCATCGCTGTAAGCAAAAACAGGGTTAAGGTCAAGCTCCCTGATTTCAGGATTCTTCTCCACAAAATCAGACACCTTAAGCAGTAATTCCTCAAGGTAGGGAATATCCACCGCCTCCTGACCCCGGTAACCCTCAAGCAAGGGATAGCCCTTTATCTCCCTGAGCATCTCAGCGGCATCCCTCCGGGATAAGGGGACAATCCGGAAGGAGACGTCCTTGAGAACCTCAACCAGAATTCCCCCCAGCCCGAACATAAGCACCGGGCCAAACTGGGCATCCTTGGACATGCCGATAATCACCTCAACGCCGGGGCGAGCCATCTTCTGCACTGCTACCCCGTGAATCCTCGCCCTGGGGTGCTTTTTCCTGGCAGCCCCTAAAATCTGGTCATAGGCTTCGCCCACCTCACCGGCTGTCTTCAACCCCAGCCTGACCCCATTGGCGTCGCTCTTATGCACAATATCCGGCGAGGCTATCTTCAATACCACGGGAAAGCCAAGCTGCTGGCTTATGGAGACTGCCTCCCCCCTGGAGGTGGCAAGTTTGGTGTCAACAACGTCTATACCTGCCGATTTGAGAAATTCCTTAGACTCAACCTCAGTCAGTACCGTCCTGCCTTCGCTTCTCGCCTTATCTATTATCGGTAGCTTAATCGCCAAGACCATCCCCCTTTATCAAAACTGGGTTAAACTATAGCAGATTTTACCAATTTTGAGAAGCAACCTATCCCCCTGACCCCCTTCCCTTATCTAAGGAGCGACAAAAAACCTTTGCCCAAATCCTGCCTGCGTGCTAGAATAAAACCGTAATGAAAAAGATAAAGATAAAATATCTACTGACCCCCCTTATAATCCTGTGCCTTCTCCTCGGCAGTAGTTGTGTATTGCCCTCGGTAGACAACCTGCCATCCTCAACCCCCACCGCCTCCACCGAGCCTGAGTGGACACCACCCTCCACCGAACAAAACCAACCGCTCCCTGATTTCATCTCGGTCATAGCTCAGGTCAAGCCCTCGGTGGTAGCTATTAATACCAAGAGTACGACCTATTTATTCGGTCAGCTATATACGGAGGAAGGCGCTGGCTCGGGGTGGATTATAGATGAAAGTGGCTACATAGTGACCAACAATCATGTCGTTGAAGGGGCTCAGAGCATAACGGTAACCCTGGATGACGGCAGGACCTTCCCCGCGGCGATAGTAGGCACCGACTTTCTTACCGACCTGGCTGTAGTTAAGATTGAGGCTGAAAACCTGGTAAGAGCCAGTGGGGGAGATTCCTCGGCATTGGTGCTCGGCGAATGGGTACTGGCTATCGGAAATTCACTGGGGCTGGGGGTAACCCCCTCGGAAGGAATAATCAGGAGCCTGGGTGCCTCCATAACCATATCACCGGGGCAAACGCTTCACGACCTTATCGGCACCAGTGCCCCTATTAACCCCGGTAACAGTGGTGGACCGCTGGTAAATATGCAGGGGGAGGTGGTTGGTATTACCAGTGTCAAGATTTCTATGGTCGGAGTGGAGGCTATGGGCTGGGCGATAAGCATCAACTCGGCGATGCCAATCATCACCCAGTTGATAAATGCCGGCCACGCGGTCTGGCCCTACCTGGGGATAAGTTACACCGATGTAAACCTCTACCTGGTCTGGCAGCATAGCCTGGCGGTAAACGAAGGAATCTTTATCATTGAGGTACTTTCTGACTATCCCGCCGAGGAAGCAGGACTGAAGGCTGGGGATGTTATTGTTGGCTTCAACGGAGAAGAGATAGCCAACACGGGGGGCTTTATACAGGCTCTAACTGCCTGTCAAATCGGGCAGAGTGTAGAAATAATCTACTGGCGGGGCAATAACAAATATACCACCTCCGCTACCCTTACCGAAAGTCCCCCGCCCTAGCCCAGCCTCTTAACCCCCAGCAAAATATCGTAGCCGCTAATCCTCTGGCGCTCGGTAAAGACGCCCTCTTCGGGAACGCCGTCAGTAAGCTCTTGGGAGAGCGTCTCCTGCTTGATATAATCGGCAAAGTCCGCCATTACCTGCCTGATATAGTCCTCCCCCTGATAGCAGGTAATGATGTGGTCGGCGATGTCAAAGCCGGCGGAGCGGCGCATCGCCTGCAGCCGGCGCACTATCTCCCGCGCCATGCCCTCGGCTTGAAGCTGGGGGGAAATCTGTTTTTGTATCGCCACCTTATAGCCAGCTTCCGAAACAACCACAAGTCCAGGATTTTTAGTATCCACAGGCGGTGACCCAGTGTACCCTACCTTTACTCCTGCTGCTTCAGTACCAGTCAGGTCTACATCTAAAGGCTTTATCCCTTCTTCAGGAATTGTACCAAAGCTCAGCTCTTTTATATTGAGCTCTTCTAGTATCTGCTCATGCAATCTTTTCAGCGCATCCTGCTCCTTGGAGGCGATCCCATTAACAACAACCTCAGACAACGGCTGGCGCACTTTAACACCAGCAAAAGCGCGAGCAGCACGACCCATACTACACACCTTCATCGCCAGCTGGGTATCAGCCATCAGTTGCTTATCAATCTTGCTCTTATCCGCCACCGGAAAATCAGTCAGGTGCACGCTCTCCGGGGCATCGGGAAAGGCCGAACAGACCAGGTTCCTGTAAAGCTCCTCAGCCAGGAAGGGGGTAAAGGGGGCTAGCAGCTTTGAGAGTGTCACCAGGCATTCGTATAGGGTGGTGTATGCCGCCAGCTTATCGGCGTCGCTCTCGCTCTTCCAGAAGCGCCGTCGGCTCCGGCGCACATACCAGTTAGACAGGTCATCAACAAAACCCTCGAGCCTCCTCCCCGCCTCGGTGGGGTTATAAGCCTCCAGCCCGCCGTCAACGTCAAGTATGAGCTGATTAAGCTCGGAGATAATCCAGCGGTCAAGCTCCGATGGCTCCAGGGAGACCTTTTTCGAGCCGGGGGCGAATTTGTCTATATTGGCGTAGGTGACAAAGAAGGAATAGACGTTCCACAGGGTCAGTAAAAAGCGGCGGGTTACCTCAACCACTGCCTCCTCGGAGAAGCGGCGCACATTGCCCGGCGCCGTGGCAGTAAAGAAGTACCAGCGCAAGGCATCAGCACCATATTTATTTATTATTGCCCACGGCTCAACCACATTCCCCTTCGCCTTGCTCATCTTCTCCCCCTTGGCGTCAAGGACGTGCCCAAGGCAGATGACATTATTAAAACAGATGCGATTAAATAATAGGGTAGATATAGCGTGAAGGCTGTAAAACCACCCCCGCGTCTGGTCAACGGCTTCGCTGATATAATCGGCGGGGAACCTCCCGTCCTCAAGCAAGCTGCCATTGTCAAAGGGATAGTGGTGCTGGGCTATGGGCATGGCTCCAGAGTCAAACCAGCAGTCAATCACCTCCGGCAGCCGCTTCATAACCCCCCCGCACTTGGAGCAATCAAAGGTCAGCTCGTCAACAAAGGGGCGGTGCAAGTCTACTGGCTCCTTAAAGCCGGAGAGGTTGGGCTTTTTCTCCAATTCATCCACACTGCCCACGCATTCATAGCTATTACAGGACTCACAGCGCCAGACCGGCAGCGGTGTCCCCCAGTACCTCTCCCTGGAAAAAGCCCAGTCAACGTTATTCTGGAGCCAGTCGCCGAAACGCCCGTACTTGATATGCTCCGGGTACCAGTTTATCTCGTCATTTCTTGCGATAAGCTCATCTTTTACCGCCGTCGTCCTGATATACCAGGTCTGCTTGGCATAGTAAAGCAGCGGCGTATCGCAGCGCCAGCAGAAGGGATAGGTATGGCGAATGGTCTCGCTGCGAAGGAGAAGGTTTCGTGATTTCAGGTCGTCAAGAATATCCTTATCGGCGTCCTTAACGAACTTGCCGGCGCCTGGTAAATTCAGAACCGCTCGTGCTGGCCCAAACGTTACAGGAGCTTCACTTTTCTGAATATATTCCCGCGCCTTTGGTGTAAAACTTGTCACTAGATTAGTCGTTACCGTCCCGTTTAACTCCACTGTTTCGACGAGAGGCAGACCCTCCTTCTCGCCTACCTCGAAATCTATCTCACCGTATGCCGGCGCAATATGGACGATACCGGTGCCGTCCTCCATGGAAACAAAATCACCCTCAATAACACGATAAGCTTTCTTATCTCCCTCACCGTAACGAATGTCAATCTGGGTATACAAGGATTCATAATGCACTCCAACCAAATCACTACCGCTGACCCTTGCTACTACGGATGCCTCACCCAGACCGGATGCCTCCCGCCGAGCCGAAGCCAGAACGAGATACTCGCTCTCAACCTCAACTATCACGTACTCCGCCTCGGGGGCTACCGCCAGAGCCGTGTTGCCCGGCAGAGTCCAGGGGGTGGTCGTCCAAGCCAGCAGATAAGCGGGCTTATCAAAGGTAAAATCACCCACTGATTCCCCGGAGACCTTAAACTTTATATAAACCGATGGGTCTTCGGTATCATCCTTATAGCCGAGGGCGACCTCGTGGGAGGAAAGGGAGGTGCCGCAGCGGGGGCAGTGGGGGGTAACCTTGTAGCCCTGGTAGACCAGCTCCTTATCCCACATCCCCTTTATCGCCCACCAGACACTCTCAATGTAGTTATTGTCCATGGTGATATAGGGATGCTCCAGGTCAATCCAGAAGGCGATGCGCTCGGTCAGCTCATTCCATTCCTTGAGGTAGCCAAAGACGCTCTCCCGGCAGCGGGCGTTAAATTTAGCAATGCCGAAATCCTCAATATCCTTCTTGCTGGCAAGCCCGAGCTCCTTCTCCACCTCCAGCTCTACCGGCAGCCCATGGGTATCCCAGCCCGCGATGCGCGGGGCATAAAAACCCTTCATCGCCTTATAGCGGGGGATGATGTCCTTAAAGACACGGGACAGCACATGATGTATCCCCGGGCTACCATTAGCCGTGGGTGGCCCCTCGTACAAGACGAAGCGCTGACCGCCCTGGCGGGCGTCTACGCTCCGCTCAAAGACCTTCTTGCTTCTCCAAAAGCCGAGGATTTCCTCCTCAAATTGAGGGAAATTAACCTTACTACCAACGGGACGAAACATAAACACCCCATGAATCAGCGCTACTTCCGCGGCACAATAACCACCTTCCGCACCTCACCCTCACCAGCGCTCTCAGTGGTAACATCAGAGCTATCAGACAGAGTAAGATGGATAATGCGCCTCTCATAAGCGGGCATAGGCTCCAGGGCAAACGGCCTTCCCCTCTCCTTAACCTGCTCCGCCACCCGTCGGGCTAGAGCCTGTAATGCCTCGTAGCGGCGTTGCTTATAACCCTCAACATCAATAACTATAGGCACCCGAGCCTTTGCCTGATTAGCTACGATAAGTCGGACGATATGCTGAAGGGAGGCAAGGGTCTGACCACGCCGCCCGATCAGGATACCGAGGTCATCACCCTTCACATTAAGGGTAACGATAGCAGGGGCATCTTCACCACCCGCCACCGGGGGCTTCATTTCGGATACAACTGATGCCTCCAGCCCCAACCGTTCAATAAGTGTCTCAAGTACGCTGGCTGCCGCCTCAGCCACATCACTACTCTCCTCAGGCACGGGCGCTGCCTCAGCCTTCTTCTCAGCTTTCTCAGCTTTCTCAGGCTTCTCCTTGGGCGCAGCCGCCAGCGGCTTTACTATAACCTTGGCTTCCTCCGCCCCCAGACCGAGGATACCATGCTTACCCTCCTTTACGACGGTGACTTCCACCTCTTCTCGGCTTACGCCTAATTGCTCTAATGCTTTTTGGGTAGCCTCCTCCACGGTCTTGCCGCTCACTTCCAGACTCTTCATGGCTCAAACCTTCTTCCTGCGTCACACTCGGCGCAACAATGTCAGCACCCTCAGGTGCTTTCTCTACCTCAGCAATGCGTTGCTTGTACTTTTTATCCCTGTCAGTCTCCTTTTTCGGCGCTGACTTAATCAAACCACCCCAACCGCTAACAGAATACTGGATACCAATCCGGATAACATTTGATGTCACCCAGAAAAGAGCCAGCCCGCTGGGAAACGACAGGGTGAGGAAAGCAAACATCATCGGCATTAGCCATAGCATCATACTAGCCTGCTGTTGCTGCTTGGGGTCGGCACCTGGCGTCATTACCATCTTCTGCTGCACCCACATCGTCCCCCCAACCAAGATTGCCAGCAGCATATCCCCTGTAGCCAGGTTCAGCCAGAGGAAATGATTCTCTAACGGCAGCGTGGAGTATACTATTGGCCAGGAATAAAGATACTTGGACAAGCCGAGCAAATTCTCCGGGATTACCGCCAGAACCCGCATTATTGACTGATACAGGGCTATCCAGACCGGCATCTGGACCAGTAGGGGCAAAAGGCAGCCAGCAGGGCTTACCCCGGACTCCTTATACAGCCTCATCTGCTCCTGGGCCAGTTTTTGCTTATCCTTGGCATATTTCTTCTGCAGCTCAGCGAGCTTGGGTTGAAGGGCTTGCATTGCCCTAGAGGAACGAACCTGCTTCAGGGTGAGGGGAAGCATCGCGGCATTAACGATAACAGTCACCACAATAATCGCCAGCCCGAAGTTGCTGAATAAATAATGAGTCAGCACAATGAGGGTATTTATCATTGGCTGCATGGCGATTAAATTCCAGATATCACCGATACCCACTAAAACCAGACCTCACTTGCTACTTAATGGTCAGAATCCACAACTTTACCCCTGACTCTAAGTTCAGGGCATAGAGGTTTTGCCCCCCGGTATAAACATAGACAACGCCCTCGCTTGCGCAGAGGGGAGCATATACCATCTCTCCCAGCTCAGATATTAGCCTAAGCTGGTTACTACCGGTATCTAGGGCATATACCTTGCCTTCTTCCGAAGCTACAATAATTTCAGTGCCAACCAAAACCGGCGATGAAGATATGGGACTGCCGAGGTCAAACTCGTTTATTTTGTTCCCGGTTTCAGCATCTAAGAGATAAACCTTGCCATCAAAGCAGGGGGCATAAATTGTATCGTCATAGGCTACTGGTTCAGCCCAGAACCAGCTACCAGCTATGCATTTCCACTTCAGGCTGCCGCCAGCGGCACCAACAGCGTAAAGGTGTCGGTCAAAGGAGCCAATATAGACCGTGTTATCATAGACCAGGGGGGTGGAGATAATAGCCCCTTCAGTCTCAAAAGGTTTCTCCCACCTTTCCTTGCCAGTTGCAGTATCTACTGCGTAGAGCTTCTTATCAAAGGAGCCTATATACAGGGTATCGCCATCTATAGCCGGCGTTGACCAAATCTTACCCCCGGTCTCAAAGGGCTCCTCCCACACCGGCTCCAGACTCGCCGTATCCAGGGCATAGACCTTGCCATCGGAGCTGGCCAAATAGACCACATCCCCGGCGACCACAGGTCCGCCGATAATGGGGTGGGGGTTAGTCTCATTAACATACCTGTCTGTGGACAGGCGCGTGCTGGCACTGATGGCGTAGATTCTACCGTTATAGCCAGCAATATAGACCAGGTCTCCCGCCACCGCCGGATTACCATAGATAGCTACCGGCGTAGCTGATGAGGCACAGCCGAAGCCGCCACCGCTTGGCCCTGACGCCTCCAGTGAGACCTCCCAAAGGCGATTACCATTGGAGGTATCCACCGCCACCAGCTTGCCTTCCATCTGTGGTGCCGCACAACCAAATCCACCGCTAGCCTGCTTTAGGCTGGGGCACAGAAATAGGGTGCCATCGGCTATTACTCCCCCTGTGCCGCCCTCAGGCGAGCTCCTGATCCCAGTACAGCCGAAGAAGGTTAGCCCAACCAAGAGCAAGATAAGGGCAAAGCAAACCTTTAATGCCATATTACTTCTAATATTCACTTGCCTAACTCCTTACGGCACGGGGTCATAGCCACCAGGATTAAACGGGTGGCAATGGGCTATCCGCCTTGCTCCCAACCATGTCCCTTTAATCAAGCCAAATTTGGAGATAGCCTCATAGGTATACTGAGAGCAGGTTGGGGTAAAGCGGCAGTTATGCGGCATAACCTGCGACAGGGTAACCTGATAAAGTTTAATTAATCCCAAGGAAAGCCTCTTCATATTCCCTCGTCAATAATCCGGCTCGGGACAGTAGCCCATGAACCGATTTCTTAAGGCCAGCGAAGCCAGCACTGGCGGCGTTGGGGCGGGCAATAAATATAATATCCCACCCCGGCTCAAGTGGCAGTAAGCGCAAGATTTCCCGAAACCGACGCTTCACCTGATTTCTCACCACTGCCCCACCTACCCGCCGACTAACGGAGAAGCCATAGCGGGAAAAGGAAAGCCCGTTAGGCAAAGCCTTCACCACCACTAAATCGCTTATCCACGAGCTACCCTTATTATAGACCAGTGCATATTGCTCTGACTTGGTAAGATATTCTCTTCCCCGCATCGTCACACCACGATAAGTCGCTTACGACCCTTGAGTCGTCTTGCTTTGAGAACAGCTCGCCCACCTCGCGTGCTCATTCTTGCCCGAAAGCCATGTTCACGCTTGCGTGGAATCCTCTTTGGTTGATAAGTCCTCTTTGGCATGATAACTCCACAATAGACTTGAGTGATTATACTTCCGCCGTCTTTTGGGTGTCAATGCAAGCTAAATCGGCAACGGCCTAGCCAAAAGCTATGAGGGAGATAGAAAGTCCCAAAAACCACTGGTTTTTCTAGGTTCTTCAAGGGGCCCCCCACGAAATCCTGATTTCGTGGGGTAAGCTTAAAGAGGATATATGACTAATCGCGTACGCCAACGCCCCCCGTCTTATGGATATGAGCCGGGACGAATGGCAGGAGGGCTAAGTGCCTCGCCCTCTTTATCGCCAGTGCCAGGGCACGCTGATGCCTGGCACAGGTGCCAGTCTTACGCCTCGGCGCAATCTTTCCCCTATCGGATATATAGTGGCGCAATTTAGCCGGCTCTTTGTAGTCTATTACCGCTACCGCAGCCTCGGAAGTACAAAAAGAACAAACCTTACGCCTAGCTACATACCTCCCCCTGCTTTGCCTTCTGACCCCTGCTGTGCTAGACCTTCGCCCGTTCACTCTTCTAAGTTAGTTAAACCTCCTTGTAAATTTAGCCAGTTCTAACCCTCTTCAGAGAATGGGAAATCCTCCTCAGACTCCGGTTCGCTGGCAGCGGTCTCCTCGCCCCCTTCTCCGGGAAGGGGAGCTACCGCCTGCCTATCGAGGAAAAGAACTCGGTTAGCTATTACCTCAGTCCGGAAGTGCTTCTGCCCATCCTGCCCCTCCCAGGTACGGGTATGGAACCTACCCTCGGCATAAACACGCTGACCTTTAGTCAGAAACTGGTTGCAATTTTCAGCCAGCCTGTTCCAGGCAACCACGGTAAACCACTCCGTCTCCTGCTTACGCTCGCCACTGGGGGGGGTATACACCCGGTTAGTAGCAACACTAAACGAGGTTACGGGGTTGCCGTTGGGGGTAAAACGCATCTCTGGGTCAGCACCAACATTGCCTATAATCATTACCTTATTCAAAGTTAACATTGCCCTCCCCTCCTTATACCAACTGGTCAATCATCCAGTCTTATCAGCAGATGCCTAAAAACCTCCTCGGAAATATTGAGGCTTGCTTCAAGCTCTTTACTCAACTCAGGCTTCAATTTGAACCGAGTCAGCACGTAACTGCCCTCCGTAAAATGTTTTATTGGATAAGCCAGCCTTTTCTTCCCCCATTGTTCAACAGTGGAAACAGAGCCGCCGCCTTCAGTAATAAACTGACTGATGCGGTCCATTACGCCATCAACTGCCTCCTCCAAAACCTCCGGGCTAATAATTACCACCAGCTCGTAGTCATGAAGCTTTTTATCGTTCTGAGAAATCATCGTCTCCTTTGAAAATTAATCAAAATATTATAACATAGTATAGAGATTACAAACAATACCCACCAGACTGGCTTGACACAAGTAACATACCACTGATAGACTTTAACTAGGCCCCGTGGTGTAGCGGTCTAACATGCCACCCTGTCACGGTGGAGATCAGGGGTTCAAATCCCCTCGGGGTCGCATTTGCTATACTTGGTGGAAAAGAGGTAACTACAATAATGCCAGACTATGAAGCCTTAAAGAGAAAGGTAGACGAACTGGCAGAAAGAGAGTGGGATATGCCCGCCCTTGAAGCCAGAATCAGAAAGCTGGCTAAGGATGGCATTCCCAGGAAGAAACTTGACCCGGAAGAGCTGTTAGCCAACAAGGGGCAGATTCTTGACCGCGTTCAACGGCGGGCTGAGGAATATAACTTTATGCTCAAGAATTGCGCCCAGTCCACAGCGCTTACCCTGATGGAAGAATTCGGTCTGGGCAATATGGAAACCCTTAAAGCCCTTACTCCATTTCCCGGCATCGGCGGTACCGGCGAGACATGCGGGGGCATAACCGGGAGTCTGATTGCCTTTGGGCTCTTCTTCGGCAGCGATGACCCGCTGGACTATGAAGCGAAGGGTAAAACTATAAGGACTGCCCAGAAATTTATGGACCTTTTCGAAGAGGCATTAGGTCACAGGCATTGCGCTGACATAATAGAAAGTGTGACCCTTGGACACAGGCTAAACCCCGGGGAAAGTGACGAGGCTATGGCGACCTTTGCGCAAGAGAAGGGTTTTGAGAAGTGCGGCCTGCCGCCGGGTATAGGTGTCAGGCTCGCCGCAGAGCTTATTATTGATAGTATGAAATAACGCCAAATGCTGGAGAATCTTATCGGCTCAGATTTTCCCCCTCAGGTGCTGGTCTTCATCATATCAGCCCTACCCATAGTTGAGCTTCGCGGTGCTATACCGGTAGCTATAAATTTATTTCACCTGCCCTGGTATGAAGCCTTAGGTCTCAGTCTAATTGGTAACATGCTGCCGGTACCATTCCTGCTGCTCTTCTTCGAATCATTGCTCAAGGTCGTCAACCGGACCGACACTGGCAAAAAACTATCCGAGTGGTTCCTCAAAAAGACCAGACAGCGAGCTAAGGTTGTTGAGAAATACGAGCGCATAGGTCTGATGCTGTTCGTGGCTATTCCCCTTCCCTGGACTGGCGCCTGGACTGGCTCTATTATTGCCTTCCTCCTCGGCATTAAGTTCAGCCGTGCCCTGCTCTCCATCGCCTACGGAGTAACAATAGCCGGCGCCATTGTTGTTTGCCTATGCCTCCTTGGCTGGGTGGGGGCGGTCATTGCCGGGGTTGGCCTTGGTGCCCTGGCGATAATCGGGCTGCTGAAATCGTAGTACTTACCAGTAAGGAAAAAAACTTACTACCGTGCCGATACCAACGCCGTTACACTAGTGACTTAATAGTGCCCTCTTACCGATAACCTCGTGCTTCATGTGCCACCTCTGGACAATATCAATCGCCTCATCGGGGTGGTCACAGACCCTCAGAAGGTTGAAGTCTTCTTCGGAGATACACCCTTTCGCCAGCACGGAGCCCCGCAGCCAGTGGAGAAATCCCTCCCAGTATTCGCTGTTGAATAATATTACGGGGAAGGGCTTTATCTTACCGGTCTGCATCAACGTCAGCACCTCGGTTAACTCGTCAAGCGTTCCCAGCCCGCCCGGCATTATGATAAACGAGGTAGCATACTTCACCAGCATGACCTTGCGAACAAAGAAGTGATTAAATGTTATCGTCTTCGTGGCGTAGGCATTGCACACCTGCTCCTCAGGCAACTGAATATTAAGTCCAACTGAGGTAACGCCGGCTTCCCGCGCCCCCTTATTTGCCGCCTCCATCACCCCCGGCCCGCCACCGGTTATAATGGAAAAACCAAGCTCACCAAGGCGCTGGGCTATCTCCGCAGTCTGGTGGTATAGCTCGTCATCGGGATGGAACCGGGCTGAGCCGTATATGGTTACCGCCGGCTCTATCCCGGAAAGGGTATCAAAGCCCTCCACCAGCTCCCCTATTATCCGGAAGAGTCGCCACGATTCTTCCTTGGCTAATTCATTTATCTCATATCCGTTGGGCATATTCCCCTCCTCTATAGCTATTCCAGAAGAGCCTCTGTCCCATACTCTGGTACCGATATCTGCCATCCATTTTTTTCTCTGATGAACTCGCCGAACTGTTGGGCTGCCTCAAGCTCCCCATGAACAACAAATACTCGCCTCGGGGCACTCTTTAGTCCAGAAAGCCAGGTGAAAAGCTCATCTCTATCAGCGTGGGCGGAAAAACCTTGTATCTGGGCTACTTTTGCCCGGACTGGATAGCGCTGACCCAGTATCCTCACCTTTCTGGCACCATCAACAATCTGTCTCCCAAGGGTGCCGATTGCCTGATACCCAACGAAGATTATGGTGCTCTCCCGCCGTGAAATGTTGGTTACCAGGTGATGTTTTATTCTACCACCAGTACACATCCCCGAGCCGGCTATTACCATAACCGTTCCCGATATATGATTAATCGCCTTTGATTCATCCACCGTCTGAACCATTCTAAGGCCAGCGAAATCAAAAAGCGACCTTTTCTCGCGCACCAATTGGGACATCTTCTTATCAAACAACTCCGAGTGACGGCGGTATACCTCGGTAATACTTACTGCCATCGGGCTATCAAGGAAGACCATTATGTGCGGTATCCTGTCTTCATTCAGTAATTCATTAAGATAATATAGGACTTCCTGGGTTCGCTGCAAGGCGAAGCTGGGCACAATTATGTTACCCCCGGCTTTCCAGGTTGAATTTATGATCTGGGCAAGGCTATCACTTATATCCGGCAAGTCTTGGTGCAACCTATCACCATATGTGGATTCAACAACAACATAATCTGCCTCAATGAATACACTCGGGTCTCGCAATATTGGCTTTTCCCACCGGCCAACGTCACCGGAGAAGAGTATCGTCCTGTTTCCTCCCTTTTGACTTACCTCAACCTTTATCATAGATGAGCCGAGGACGTGACCGGCATCACGAAATGAGGCACTTACCCCCTCGCCCACCTGAACAGTCTCCCCATATCTCACCGGGGTAAACAGATAAAACGAAGCCTCGGCATCAGCAATGGTATAGAGGGGAACCTCAGGAAAAGGTCCCCTCCTTTTCTCTCTTTCGTGCCTCCTTCTTTTAAACTCAGCATCTTCCTCATGAAGGTGTGCCGAGTCCAAGAGTATTATTTGAGCGAGGTCAGAAGTGGCAGCAGTACAGTAAATTTTGCCTCTGAAGCCCTCACGAACCAGTTTGGGAATCAGACCACAATGGTCAACATGAGCATGGGTCAGGAGAACGGCGTCTAGGGTATGAGGAGGGAAGGGGAAAGGGGCCCAGTTCCTGGACTTAAGCTCTCTTTCCTGATAAAGTCCACAATCAACCAGAAGCCTGGTATTATTAGCCTCCAAGAAATACTGGGAACCAGTAACACTACCGGCGGCTCCTAGAAAACTTAGCTTTATTGGCAGAATCGCACCTCTAACTTGCTTTTCATATTACTATCCCATCTGGCTCAGAAGCCAGGAGACCCACCGCTCAATCCCCTGACCGGTAGTACAGGAGAGGGGGAAGATTTCCACCTTCTGGTTCATCCCCTTGACCGTCCGGGAAAAGGCATCAATATCAAACTTCAGATAGGGCAGAAGGTCAATCTTATTTATAAGCACCGCATCCACGGTGTTAAACATCAAGGGATACTTAAACGGCTTGTCATCCCCCTCAGGAACGCTTGAAATCAGGACCCTTCTATGCTCGCCGAGGGTAAACTCAGCGGGGCAGATTAGATTGCCAACATTTTCAATAAAGAGCAGCTTGAGCTCCCCAAGCGGCACGCTGTCCAGGGCGGTAGAGAGCATATTGGCATCAAGGTGGCACCCCCCGCCGGTATTTATCTGGACCACGGGCACACCCTCTTTGCTGATTAACTCAGCGTCCAGGCTTGAGCTAACATCACCCTCAATGACGCCGACTTTTATTTTCCCTTCCAAACTCTTTAGCGTCTGCAAAATAAGGCTGGTCTTGCCTGCGCCCGGTGAGGACATCAGGTTCACGGCAAATAAATTGTTGCTGTCAAATAACCCCCGGTTTCTTTGCGCCATCCGCTCGTTAGCGTCAAGGATGTCTTTGACCACCTTTATTTCCATCTATTCCACCTCAATGCTTTCTACGAAAAGCTCCTTACCGGCGACGATTTCAATATTATTACCATTACAGTGAGGACAAGTCCAGTCAAACTCCCCCACCTCAAAGAGTTTACCACAGTCCCGGCACTTAGCTCTTGTCGGCACTGCTTTGAAGGAGAGAATAGCCCCATCAGCCGGGGTGCCCCGGCTCAGAAAATCAAAGTAGAACCTCACGCACTCCTCAACAACGCCGGTCATCCCGCCGATGACCAGGTTGATTTTCCCCACCTCTTTAGCTCCAGCCTTCTCCGCCTGTTCCAGAACCAAGTTGAGCATACTCTGAGTGATACTTAGCTCGTGCATTTCTAGCAAATCCTGGGCAGTAAATCCCCGGTCAACATATCAACTATTCGGGAGGCTCCCAGAGCGGTCTTCATTACCACCCGCCCCGGCTTTTCTGACCCCACCTCACCGATAATAACCGCCTTTTTACCATAGCGGTTCCTTCGCATCGCCTTTAAAACCCTATCGGCATCATCAGGCGGGACTATAGCCACCAGCTTGCCCTCGTTGGCGACATAAAGGGGGTCAAAGCCGAGCATCTCGCAGGCAGCCAGAACCTCCTCCCGCGCCGGAATCTTTTCCTCGTCAATTCTTATACTCACCCCTGATTGCTTTGCCAGCTCATTCAGGCTGGTAGCCAGCCCTCCCCTCGTCGGGTCTCGCAGGCAATTGATATCGGGGCTGGCTTTTATCATATCCGCCACCAGGCCCCCGAGTGGGGCGCAATCGCTTTTAAGGCTGGTGGAAAAGCTCAACTCCTCCCGCTGGCTTATTACGGCGATGCCATGGTCACCGATGGTCCCGCTCAGAATCACCCTGTCCCTGGCTCTGGCGTTGCTGCCGGAGATATTTATCCCCTCCGCTATTACGCCGACGCCGGCGGTATTGATAAAGAGCTTATCGGCGCTGCCCCGGTACACCACCTTGGTGTCCCCGGTAATAATCTCCACCCCCGCCTCCTTGGCTGCTCGCCGGACAGAGTCCACCACTTTTTTCAACTCACTCTGTAAAAGCCCTTCCTCAATAATAAAGGAAAGGCTCAGATAAAGGGGTTTAGCGCCGGACATCGCCAGGTCGTTAACCGTGCCGCAGACGGCGAGCTTGCCGATATCCCCACCGGGGAAGAAGATGGGGCTGACCACATAGCTATCGGTGGTGAAGGCAAGCCTCCCGCTAAAGTCAATAACCGCCGAGTCGTCAAGCCTGGCTAAAAGGGGATTAGCCAGAGCCTTAATAAAGCTCTTCTCCACTAATTCGTGGGCGAGCTTGCCGCCGCTGCCGTGAGCTAAGAGAATCCTATCTTTATTGTTCAAGGCCGACTCCATAGAGATAAGACGCCGAGCAACTGCCCTCTGATGACACCATGCACGGACCTACCGGATTTTCCGGGGTGCAGACCCTGCCGAAGAGCTTACAGTCAGCCGGCGTCTTGACCCCGCGCAGGACATCGCCGCAGATGCAGCCCGCAGGCTCACGGGTGGGAATAGGTCTAATATCAAAGGTAAGCTCGGCATCAAAGCGCTGGTACTTTTTCTTTAGCTTCAAGCCGCTACCTGGGACCTCCCCCATCCCCCGCCACTGCGCCGGGCAGGGCTCAAATACCTGCATCATAAGCCTCAGGGCTTGCTTGTTACCCTCGGGGCGCACCGCTCGCCGGTAGGCAATCTCAACCTTGGACTTGCCGCTTTCAACCTGATTTACCAGCATGTCCACGCTCTGCAGGATGTCCAACAGCTCAAAACCGGAGACGACGCAGGGGATACCGTAGTCCCGGGCGATAAACTCCCAGGGGCGGGAGCCGATAATAGCGCTCACATGTCCCGGGCAGACAAGCCCGTGAAGCTTGAGCTCGCCTGAGTCAAGCAGCGCCCTGATTACCGGCGGACAGAGCTTATGTAAAGAAAGGACGTAATAATTCTTTATTCCCCTCTCCTCAGCCTGAAGGACGGAAGCGGCAATGGTGGGGGCGGTGGTCTCAAAGCCAATGCCGAGGAAGACTATGGATTTATCGGGGTTGTCCCCGCCTATCTTAAGGGCGTCCATCGTGGAATATACCGTGCGCACATCGCCGCCGCCAGCCTTAGCCTCTTGTAAGCTGGAATCGCTCCCCGGCACCTTGAGCATATCGCCGAAGGTGGCAACGATTACCCCCGGCATCTGAGCCAGGGCAATCGCCTTGTCCAGGTCGGCGTTGGCGGTAACGCAGACAGGGCAGCCCGGCCCCGATACCATCTCAACAGTCTCGGGCAGGAGCTGGCGGATGCCGTATTTAAAGATGGTTACGGTATGCCCCCCGCAGAACTCCATTAAACGCACCGGAGTCTTAGAGCGGCGATGAATCTGGGAGAGCAGCCCCTGAGCCAGCTCCGAGCGCCGGAATTCAGAGATATACCTCAACCTTCCTCCTCGGTCAAGCGCGCTATTTGCTCCAGAATAGCCAGGGTTTCTTCAGCCTCTTTCTGGTCCAAGATATTTATGGCGTAGCCGGTGTGGACAATAACATAGTCCCCCACCTTGGCTTCCGGGGTAAGCCAGAGGCTAATCCTGCGGGTTATGCCCCCAATCTCAGCCTCAGCCTCTTTATCCTCTATTGACTTAATCAGCGCCGGTATAGCAAGACACATAGCTAACTCCTAGCAAAGTTGGCAATAACCGCCTGCCCTAAAGAAATGCCACCGTCGTTACAGGGCACCAGGTGGTGGGTAAGCACGCTGAAGCCTGCTTTTTGCAAAGCAGCCCTTGCCAATCTTAACAGCAGCCGATTCTGAAAAACGCCACCGCTCAACGCCACTTGCTTTATGCCGGTGTCCTTGGCAATCAATCGGCACATCCCGGCGATTATCTCCGCCATGGTATGGTGAAACCTGAGCGATATTACCGGCACTGGGGTTTGATTTCTAACATCCTTTACTACCGCCGACAATAGCTCTTTTAGTTTAACCACCCTCACCCCCTCCTCCTCAACGATGGCGAAGGGGTAAGATTCTGATTTCTGCACTTCATCCGGAGCCAGCATCTCCAGCTCAATGGCGGCTTGAGCCTCGTAGTCTATTTCCCCCCTCACCCCGCTCAGGGCGGAAACGGCGTCAAAGAGCCTGCCCGTGCTTGAGGTCAGGGGGGAGTTGAGCCCCCGCCTTAGCTGCTGCTTTATTACCTCAAGCTCGGTGGGGCTGGGCTTGAGGGGCAGACCATCTAAGGAAAAATCCTCCCCGAGCAAGGAGTAGAGATAGCCCAAAGCCATACGGTAGGGTTTTCTTATTGCCGCCTCCCCCCCGGGGAGGGGCACATACTCAAGGTGCCCCACTCTATCAAAACTGCCAAAGTCGGCGGTTAAAAATTCTCCGCCCCAGATATTGCCGTCGGTGCCGTAGCCGGTGCCGTCAAAGGCGACCCCGATAACCCGACCTTCAACCTTATTATCTTTATTATCTTTATTATCTTTATTATCTAAGATGCAGCTTACAATATGGGCATGGTGGTGCTGGACGGGGATAAGTTTTAACCCCGCCTTCGCCCCCGCTTCAAGGGCGTACTTGGTGGCAAGATAATCCGGGTGCATATCATAGGCTATAATCTCAGGCTCAAGGCGGAACAGCTTTTTATAAAGTTCAACGGTATTTTCAAAGTGCTCCAGCGTCTCCTCGTTCTCCATGTCGCCGATGTGCTGGCTCAAAAAGGCGTGCTCGTCCTTGGTCAGGCAAAATGTATTCTTAAGCTCAGCCCCGCAGGCAAGGACCTGCTTTGCCTTGAAGGGCAGAAAAACGGGGTAGGGGGCATAGCCCCGCGCCCGCCTTACCACCTGGGGTGTGCCCTCAACGATATAAACGCTATCGTCGTAGCGGGCATAGATATCCCGGTTATGAAGCAGGAAATAATCGGCGATTCCCCCCAGCCGCCTCAAAGCCTCGTCGTTATCCCCGGCGATGGGCTCCTCGCTGATGTTGCCGCTGGTCATCACCAGGGGCAGTCCGGTTTCACTTAACAAGATATGGTGCAAGGGGGTATAGGGGAGCATGACCCCCAGGTATTTTAGATTGGGGGCTACCGCCGGCGAGATACTTGAGCTGCGCTTCCACCTGAGGAGAACTATCGGGCACTGGGGCGACTGGAGCAGTTTCTTCTCCCCGGCGGATATCAGGCAGTGCTTTTTGATTTCCTCAATCGTGCTTATCATAACCGCCAGGGGTTTACCCTGCCGCCTTTTCCTGGCTCTCAGGGTATTTACTGCCGCCTCGCTGGTGGCATCGCAGGCAAGGTGAAATCCACCCAGCCCCTTGATTGCCAGAATCTTGCCCGCCTTTAATAGCTGGCTTGCTGACTTAATAGCGTCACCGCCATCAACCGCCTTGCCCCCACCATCAACCAGCTCCAGGCTGGGCCCGCACTCGGGGCAGGCGTTGGGCTGGGCATGAAAGCGCCGGTTCAAGGGGTCGGCGTATTCCCGCCGGCACCGGGGGCACATCTTAAACTTGTGCATCGTGGTCTTGGGGCGGTCGTAGGGGATATCCTCAATGATAGTAAAGCGGGGACCACAGTTGGTGCAGTTAGTAAAGGGGTAGCCAAAGCGGCGGTCGGTGGGGGAAAAAATCTCATCCTTGCACTCATCACAGGTAGCAATATCAGGCGAAACCAGCTGATACTGCCCCTCGCGACTCAGGCTTGGCCCAATCTGGAACTCGGTATAACCCCTGGGGGGATGAAGGGTAGCTTTAACCGTCTCAATGTGCGCCATAGGTGGGGCTTTAGCCTTAAGGTCGCTAAGGAAACGCTCTATGGTCTCCCCCTTCCCCTCCACCTCAATGTCAACACTACCCGAGGTGTTGCGCACCCAGCCCTTCAGCCCATGCTCATGAGCCAGGCGGTAGACAAAGGGTCTAAACCCCACCCCCTGCAC
>CAYWCO010000008.1:0-21037 GCA_964456815.1 uncultured Dehalococcoidales bacterium
GGGGGAGGGGGGATAGGTCACTATATAAAGCTAAAGCCTCTTGCTATAAACAGAAAACATGCTATTATAGTCATACTATCGGGAGTGAGTTAGCCATGGCTTCACGCCGTGTAAAACGAGCCAAGACAGATGACCTCGCCATCCAGACTTTCAACCTGACCAGGAAATTCAACAGTCTGGTGGCAGTAGATGGTATTGAGCTAAACATCAGAAAGGGTGAGCTGTTTGCCTTGCTCGGTCCTAACGGTGCCGGCAAGACCACCACCATCAATATACTGTGCTGCCTCTTGAAGCCAAGCAAAGGCACCGCCCAAATAATGGGCTATGACATCCTCAAGCAGCCGTTTAAGGTCAAGGAGATTATTGGTGTCGCCCCCCAGGAAACAGCTATCTCAGAGCATCTCAACACCCAGGAGAACATGAGCCTCATCGGCAGGATTCACGCCGTAAGCCCCCCGGAGCTAAAAATCAGGTCACAAGAGCTGCTAGAGACAATGGGGCTTGAGGCACGGGCTAAAGAGCAGGTGAGAAAATTCTCCGGCGGTATGAAGCGAAGGCTCAATATAATGATGGCACTGATCCACAATCCTGAGATACTGTTTCTTGATGAACCCACCCTCGGTCTTGACCCTCAAGCCAGACGGGCAATATGGGAATATATTATCCGGCTAAAGGGGGAAAAGACCATTCTGCTCACCACCCACTACATGGACGAGGCAGACTTCCTCGCCGACCGGATAGGCATTATGGATGAGGGTAAGATTGTCGCCCTGGGCACCAGCCAGGAACTCAAGTCAAGCATGCGGGAAAGGAATACCATGATTGTTTCTGCCCTGGAGCTTACCCCGAAGGTCATAGAGGAAATGCGAAGCCGATATGCCGAGGTAAGCATAACCGGTGACACCATGCTGATTACCGACAAGCAACTCGATTTCAGGGAAATCGTCGAGCATTTACACTCAGCGGGGGCTAAAGTCCGCTCCGCCCACATCAAGGAGCCAACCCTGGAGGACGCCTTCCTCAATCTAACCGGCAAAGAGCTAAGAGAATGAGAGTCTGGGAGCTGTGCAAGAGGAATCTTAAGGAGACCTATAGAGACCCGCTGGGGATGGGCTTCCTGCTGGGGTTTCCCCTGGTGTTTATGCTGCTTTTCGGGGCTATCTTCAGCGGTGATACCGCCTCAAGCCTCCCCGTTGGCGTGGTAGATGAAGACAATACCCCGCTGTCACAAGCCTTCGTCAATGAAGCCCTGGCTGAGGTGCCGGCATTTGAGGTTTCCACCTATGAGGACACAACTACTGCCCTCAGAGACCTCAAGTTCGGCGAGCTGGACGCCTATGTCGTCATTCCGCCGGGCTTCGGTCAGCAGGTATCCCAGAACTGGCAGGGTGAAAAAGCCGATATTACCCTCCAGATGACCTATGATGAAAGCGAGCTGATAATATCAGAGCAGCTTATTTCCATCATCAACGTCGTCGCCCGCGCCTTCGCCCGCATTGAGATACCGCTAACCATTAATGCCAACCCCATCCATATTGAGACTGAGATAACCTATGTTGACTTTATCGGTCCGGGGATAATAATCTTCGGGCTTTTGATATTGATACCGACCGCGGCGCGAACAGTGGTGCGCGACAAGGAAAAGGGATTCCTAGCCCGTTTGCTGACGACACCAACCAGACCTGTGGACTTCATCCTGGGATACTCCCTGTACCTGGTGGTCATCGCCATCGCCCAGATAATAATCTTCATGGTTGCTGCCCGCTTGCTGGGCATGGATATCGTCGGCAACTTCTGGCTGGCATTTCTTATCTTCTTCCTCACCGGCCTGTGTAGCATTGGCGTCGGTATGGTTATTGCCTCGCTCTCCAAGACAGAACAGCAGGCAGAGCCCCTTTGCTGGTTGATTTCCATGCCGCTGGCGATGCTATCCGGGTGCTGGTTCTCCATAGAGATGATGCCCCAATACCTCAGGGGTTTCGCCTACGCCTTCCCCTATGCCCACGCCATTGATGCCTCAAGGGGTATTCTGGTCCGGGGGGTGGGGATGGAGGCAGTAAATAGCGACTTTTTCTTTCTCATCGGCTGGGCAGTGGTTATCTTTGCCATCGGCATCATACTCTTCCAGAGAAATATGCGAAGCTAGACGCTGATGAAAGCTATCGAATGGCTTGGCGATAGAGTAAAAATCATCGACCAGACCAGGCTCCCCCAAAAAGAGGTCTATCTGGAGTCTAGCCGCTACCAGGATATAGCCTCAGCCATCACAGAATTGAAAATAAGGGGTGCTCCCGCCATCGGGGTTGCTGGTGGCTATGGGGTCGCCCTCGGCGCCCTCAAAATCAAGGCTAAGTCCAGAGACGATTTCCTGAAAAAGCTCCGCGCCATTACCCGTGCCATCGCCGCCACCAGACCCACCGCCCGAAACCTCTTTCGCGCCATAGAACGGATGCAAAAAACAGCCGAGTCGGGCAAAGACGTTGAGCAGATTAAGAAAGCCCTGGTCAGCGAGGCAATAAGGCTACATGCCGAAGAGGCTGAAGCAACCAGAAAGCTGAGCCAGCTCGGCGCCGGGCTGATTGAAGACGGCTCTAGCATTCTGACCCACTGCAATACCGGGGCGCTGGCTACCGCCGGCTACGGCACCGCCCTGGGCGTAATTATTAAAGCCAGGGAGCAGGGCAAAAAGCTCAGGGTTCTCGCCACCGAGACCCGCCCCCTCCTCCAGGGGGCAAGAATCACCGCCTGGGAGCTTAAAAAGGCTAAAATCCCGTTTAGCCTTATCACCGACTCCATGGCGGGCTATTTTATGAGCAGGGGGGAGGTTAGCTGCGTTATTGTCGGCGCCGACAGGATTGCCGCAAACGGGGATACCGCCAATAAAATCGGCACCTATACCCTGGCGGTGCTGGCAAAAGAACATGGTATCCCCTTCTATGTCGCCGCCCCCACCACCACCCTTGATATGACGCTTGCCTCAGGTGATGAAATCCCCATTGAGGAGAGAAGCCCGGAGGAGGTAACCCATATTCAGGGAATAGCCATCGCCCCCGCCGGCGTTAAGGTTGCCAACCCCGCCTTTGATGTTACCCCCCACCGCTACATAACCGCCATAATTACCGAGAGTGGTATAATAAGAGAGCCGTATGGGGAGGGGATTAGAAACCTATCCCCCTGACCCCCTTCCCTTGGTAATTGGTTAAGGGAAGGGGGGAGTGTGGGGAGAGGGGGCGAAGCCCCCTCTCTAAAATCTCTTCCCCCTCTCCTTCGATAGAGATACAAAGATGAAGAGACGTAAAATAATCAAATTTCCTGATGGCATATTGAAGCACGTCTCACAACTCATAACTAACTATAGGACAAGCTCCCAGATTGCAGAGCTTCTTAAAATCGCCGGGTATCCAGCACTGAGTCAATCTGGAGGTATTAACCATCCCTCTGGACTTTACAAAATCCTTAAAATAATAAATGATGAGCCAAGTGGTAATATTAGGGTAATAGCCTTCATCCAGACATTTTGTAATCCAACACAATGGATTGGCAAAGAGCCTATACGTAGAGATGTAATGAACATGCTTAATGGAGTACTATTTGCCGTTAACCTACAGCTTCAGGAAGATGGTACTATAAAAAATACTTTAGAAAAAATATCTCATAGTACTAATGTGGATTTGCCTGGATTTACATTGGAGCCTAAGTTAATGGAAGTGAATCCAGTTTTTAAAGCAAGAAACGTAATACGAACTGAAGGCCTGTGCTTCGTTTTGATGCCCTTTAAACCCTCGTTCAACCGACTATACAGGGACAAAATAAAGCCCACTGTTGAGGCTTGCGGATTCAAGTGCTTAAGGGCGGATGACTTGTTCTCACCTACGCCTATTCTAGAAGATATTTGGGTTCAAATTTGCAAGAGCAAGGTAATCTTAGCCGATGTAACTGGTAGAAACCCGAATGTATTTTATGAAATAGGCATTGCTCACACAGTGGGCAAGCCAGTTATTATAATTACGCAGGATAAAGCTGACATTCCGTTTGATGTATCGCAGTTTAGGTACTTTTTGTATTCTGACGATGCAGCTGGGCGGGATACTTTATGTGATAATATTACCTCGGCACTTGGAAGCATAATAAAGGAGGTCTAATGCCTCAAGCTAAAATCGGGGTCATCGGGGGGACGGGGCTGTATAAGATTGAGGGGCTGACCGATATTGAAGAAGTTAATATAGATACCCCCTTCGGCAAACCCAGCGACAGCATAATCATCGGCAGGCTGGAGGGGGTGAACGTCGCCTTTCTGCCCCGCCACGGCAGGGGGCACCGCCTCTCCCCCACCGAAGTCCCGTCAAGAGCCAATATCTACGCCCTGAAATCGCTGGGGGTGGAGCACATCATCTCCGTCAACTCGGTGGGGAGCTTCAAGAAGGAATTAAAGCCCGGAGACCTGGTTATCCCCGACCAGCTCATTGACCGCACCCGCCGAAGGGTAAGCACCTTCTTCGGCAATGGTCTAGTCGCCCACATCCCCTTTGCCGAGCCCTTCTGCCCCGTGCTGAGCCGGATTTTATTCGGGGCGGCTAAAGAGGTGGGGGCGAGCGTCCACTTCAAGGGGACCTACGCGGCGATTGAGGGTCCGGCATTTTCCACCAGGGCGGAATCAAGGCTATACCGCTCGTGGGGAGCGGATATCATCGGCATGACGGTACTGCCCGAAGCCAAGCTGGCGCGGGAGGCGGAAATCTGTTACGCCAGCATCGCCTGCGTCAGCGACTATGATAGCTGGGAGGAGAAAGCCAAGCCGGTTACGGTGGATATTATCCTGGATATCATGCATAAGAACATTGACACGGCGAAGAAGATTATCAAGCTGGCGGTGACTAGAATGCCACAGAAGCGTGATTGCCACTGCGCCACGGCACTAAAGACAGCGCTCGTCACCGACCCCGGGTTGATACCGCCGGAGCAGAAGAAAAAGCTGGAGCTGCTAATCGGTAAATATCTAAAGGGGGATAGCAAATGGATTTTGGCTGCCGAATAACGGCTATCGGCAGCATGCCCCACACCGACCCTTCAAAGGCATGCTCGGAGGTCAGCCGCTACCTAAAGGACATCCCCGCCTGGCCCCAGCTACCCGGGCGCACCTTTGCCGAGAACATGTGCGCCCAGTTCAGCGAGGGCTTCCCCGGGGTGGTGGTCGGGGAGGAGACCCTTTATATTGACCGCGCCCAAGAGCTGGATAAGCCGCTGGAAGAGTTTTATACCGCCTACCTGGAAAACAATATTGATAAATACCCCATTACCCGGGACTATGCCGCCGGACTCTATAGCTTTTTAGGCTTGGAAAACCTGACGCCCCTGGCCGTCAAGGGTCATGTAACCGGACCTATTACCTGGGGGCTGACCGTTACCGATAATGAAAAGCGGGCAATCATCTATGATGAGACCCTCGGTGATGTGGTGGCAAAGCTGCTCCGGCTAAAGGCAAGCTGGCAGGAAAAGGAGCTAAGGAAAATCTCAAAGAACACCATCATCTTCGTTGACGAGCCCTATATGGCTACCTTCGGCTCGGTCTCAATGAACCTTTCCCAGGAGAGGGTGGTCAACCTGCTGGAAGGGGTCTTTGGCGGCATCAGCGGTCTAAAGGGAGTCCACTGCTGCGGCAACACCGACTGGTCTGTTTTATTAGAAACCGGCTTTGACATCCTGAGCTTTGACGCTTATAACTATGCCCAGTCGCTGAGCCTGTATCCGGCGGAAATCAAGAAATTCTTAGGTAAAGGCGGCGCTATTGCCTGGGGGATTGTCCCCAACGACGAACCATCGCTGGCTAAAGAAACGGTAGCCAGCCTCAAAGACCGCCTTGAGGCAGCGATGGCGCCCTTCACCAGAAACGGCGTCCCCTTCAAGCAACTCATCCATCAAGGGCTGCTTACCCCCAGCTGCGGGCTGGCATCGATAAGTGAGGAAGCGGCGGGGAGGGCTCTGGAGCTTCTCTCCGAGCTATCGGCAGATATAAGAAAGCGGTATTTATAAATGGAATGCCAGATTGATGCCAATAAAGCCAGGTGCAACTGCACCTACGAGCCGTGCTCAAGGAAGGGCAAGTGCTGCGAGTGCATCTCGTACCACCTTGAGCGTGACGAGCTCCCTGCCTGTGTCTTTCCCCCCGAGGTTGAGAAGACCTACGACCGCTCCTTTGCCCGCTTTGCCCGGCTCTTCTCCGAGAAGGGTGGCAGAAGATGAACAAGAAAAGACGGGTAGCCATCTTAAAGCACCGGCGCAAGGAAAAAAAACTGGAGCTAAGAAGGAAGGCTGAGGCAAAACCCAAGAGCGCTAAGCAATGAAGCAGGTCTATCTGCTCACCGGGCAGCCGGGAACAGGCAAAACCAGCCTCATAAAACAAGCTGTCGCCGGGGCGAAGGGCAGGGCTGGGGGTTTTTACACCGAGGAAATAAGGAGCCGGGGGGTAAGGCAGGGCTTCAGGCTGGTTACCCTCGACGGGCAGACGGCCATACTATCTCATATCAATTCCCAAAGCCCTTGTCGGGTGAGCAAGTACGGGGTTGATGTTGAAAGTCTGGATAGGGTGGGCGTCTCCGCCCTTAACCAGGCACTGAAGGATTGCGACCTGGTCGTTGTTGATGAAATCGGCAAGATGGAGCTATTCTCGGCTGAATTCAGGGAGACTGTCCAGGGCATAATCAGCAGCGGGAAGAGGCTCCTGGGGACTATCATGCTCCACCCCAACCCCTACGCCGATGCCATCAAGCGCCAGCCGCAGGTAAATCTGATAACGGTAACCAGGGCCAACCACCAAGAAGTGCTGCAAGAGCTGCGAGACTGGCTAAGCGCCCCGTAGCCAACTAAATTATAGTATAATTACTTCAAAGGAGAATTTAGTTTAGTAACCTATCCCCCTGACCCCCTTCCCTTAGTAATTTTTTAAAGGGAAGGGGGAGTGTAGTGAGAGGGGGCTTCGCCCCCTCTCTAAAATCTCTCCCAGTTAAAGGGGTAAACAGAAGAGTCAAAGAGAGGCTTCGCCTCTCTTAAAAACCTCTTCCCCCTCTCCTTGATAAGGAGAGGGGGATACAGGGGGTGAGGTTACTAAGTAAATGCCTAAGGGCTGATGCTGCCAGAACTGGTGCAAGCACTGCTAGAACCTAAAGCCTATCCCGAGACCACCAAGCAAATAGAGCTGGTGCAGACCCAGATGTCCTTTGTCTTGCTGACTGATGATTATGCGTACAAGGTGAAGAAACCGGTAAATCTGGGCTACCTTGACTACACCACCCTGGAGAAGCGCCACTTCTACTGCCAGCGGGAGGTTGAGCTTAACCGCCGTCTCTGCCCCGAGGTTTATTTAGGGGTAGTGCCCATAACCAGAGACGAGAGAAAAATCCTGATACAAGGTAAGGGAGAGGCTATAGAATACGCAGTAAAGATGCGCCGACTCCCCAGGGAAGCCATGATGGATGTGTTGCTGGCAAGTAACAAGGTAACACCCGAAATGGTGGCTAAGGTTGCCCAAAAACTGGCGGAATTTCACAAGCGGGCGGAAACCAACGTCAATATCAGTGCCTTTGGTGACATTAATGCCATCAGAAAAAATACCGAGGAGAACTTCAGCCAGACAGAAAGATACATCGGCAATACCATCTCCCGGGACAGGTATCAAAAGGTTAAGGCTTACACCGATAACTTTATCAAGGAAAACGCCGCCCTATTTCAGCAGCGGATAGCCGATGGCAGGATAAGGGACTGCCACGGCGACCTCCACACCGCCCATGTTTGCTTTACCGACGGCATCTGCATCTACGACTGCATAGAATTTAATGACAGGTTCAGGTATTCCGATGTCGCCGCCGAGGTCGCTTTCCTGGCTATGGATTTAGACCACTACGGGCGGGCTGAGCTAGCCCGCAGCTTTGTCAGCGCCTATATAGACAAGAGCAAGGACAGGGAGCTGGTAAAGCTGCTTAATTTCTACAGGTGCTACCGGGCTTACGTAAGGGGGAAGGTGGAAAGCTTTAAACTCGATGACCCCTATATCGCCCCCGCGGAAAAAGGGCAGACCCTTGAGGCGGCTGGCAGTTACTTTGATTTAGCTCATGCCTACACAAGGTCAAGACCAATCCTGCTTATCACCGCCGGGCTGGTTGGCACCGGTAAGACCGCCCTGGCTCAAGCCCTGGCTAAAAGGCTGGGTCTGGTGGTCATCTCCTCGGATGTCACCAGAAAAAAGCTGGCCGGCATCCCGGCAACCGAGCACCGCTTTGAGGAATTTGACAGCGGGATATATTCGGCTGAATTTTCCAGGAAGACCTACGATAGTATGCTCGCCGAGGCAAGGGATATCCTGGCTGAAGGCGGCTCGGTGATTTTGGACGCCTCTTTTATCAAGGCCGGGGAGCGGCTCAAGGCAAGGGAACTGGCGGAAAAGATGGGCGCCGATTTTCTCATCATAGAGTTCACCCTGGACGAGGAAAGTATAAAGCAGAGGCTGGCTCAGAGGCTGGAGCAAGGCACAACGTCAGACGGTCGCTGGGAGATTTACCCGTCCCAGAAAAGAGCCTTTGAGGCGGTGGTAGAAGTACCACCCCAAAAACATGTTATAATTGACACCTCAAAGCCCGTGGAGGAAAATATAAGGCAGATTTTAGAGAGTATTAAGTAAGGGGGTAAGGTTGAAAAATTACGATATAAAAGACCCCTCATTAGCCCCAGAGGGTAAAAAGCGGATAGAATGGGCTTCCCGCGAGATGCCGGTAATAAGGCTCATCAAGGACAGATTCGCCAGGGAGAAGCCGCTAAAGGGCATGCGAATTTCCGGCTGTCTCCACATTACCACCGAGACGGCAAATTTAGTGCTAGCTTTAAGGGAGGGGGGAGCCAGCATCGTCATGTGCGCGGCTAACCCCCTGAGCACCCAGGATGCCGCCGCCGCCGCCCTGGTAGACTACGGCATACCGGTCAATGCCATAAGGGGGGAGGACGAGAAGACATACTACCGGCACATCAATACTACGCTGGATAACAAACCCCAGCTTACCGTTGATGACGGCGCCGACCTGGTTACCACCCTCCACACCAAGCGGGCTGAGCTAATCGGCAACGTTATCGGTGGCACCGAGGAGACCACCACCGGCGTTATACGCTTGCGCAGCCTGGAGAAAGCGGGAAAGCTGAAATACCCCATGATTGCCGTAAATGACGCCAAGACCAAGTATCTTTTTGATAACCGCTACGGCACCGGGCAGAGCACCATTGACGGCATCACCCGGGCAACCAATGTCCTGTGGGCGGGGAAGAAGGTTGTAATCTGCGGCTACGGCTGGTGCGGGCGCGGCATCGCCATGAGAGCCGAGGGGCTGGGTTCCCGGGTGATTATTACCGAGGTTGAGCCGGTCCGTGCCCTGGAAGCGGTTATGGACGGCTACCAGGTCATGCCCTTAATAAAAGCGGCCAAGGTGGGGGATATCTTCATCACCATTACCGGCGATAAGAACGTCATTGACCAAGCCCACCTCCAGACAATGAAGGACGGCGCTATCTTAGCCAATACCGGGCATTTCAATGTAGAGATAAATATCCCGGCTTTAGAGAGCCTGGCCCGCAGTAAGCGGCGGCTCAGACCCATGGTCGATGAGTACAACCTGAAGGACGGGCGGCGCATTTATCTGCTGGCGGAGGGGAGGGTGGTCAACCTGGCGGCGGCGGAAGGACACCCCGCCAGCGTCATGGACATGAGCTTCGCCAACCAAGCCCTCTGCCTGGAATATATGGTAAAGAATAAGGCAAGCCTTGAGATTAAGGTCCACCCCGTGCCCGAGGAAATTGATAAAAAGGTTGCTCGCTTGAAACTAGACGCCATGGGGATTAATATTGACAAGCTTAGCCCCCAGCAGAAGAAATACCTGACCAGCTGGGAGGAGGGGACATAGAAGGAGAAAAATGCCAAGCAGCTTTAGCAGCTCGCCGAGCTATATGCTCACCTCGGAATCGGTTACCGAAGGTCATCCCGATAAGCTGTGCGACCAGATATCGGACGCCGTCCTTGACGCCATTCTCAAAGAAGACCCCTACGCCCGCGTTGCCTGCGAGACGGCGGTAACCAACGGCTTGGTAATCGTTCTTGGCGAGATTACCACCAAATGCTATGTTGAGATTCCTCATATAGTGCGGGAGGTAGTCCGCGATGTCGGCTATACCCACCCTGAGTACGGCTTTGACCACCAGTCCTGCGGAATAATGGTCTCAATTAAGGAGCAGTCGCCCGATATTGCCGAGGGGGTGGGAATGGCAAAGGAGATGAAGCAGGGCTCCACCGACGAGCTGGACAGGATTGGCGCCGGCGACCAGGGGATGATGGTCGGCTTTGCCTGCAATGAGACGCCCGAGCTTATGCCCCTCCCCATCTCCCTGGCCCATAAGCTATGCCGGCGGCTGGCCCAGGTGAGAAGGGACAACACCCTGCCCTACATCCGCCCCGACGGCAAATCGCAGGTAACCGTAGAATACAATAACGGCACTCCCCGGCGAGTGGATAGCGTGGTGCTGGGAGCCCAGCATAACCCCGATGTCAGCCAGACCCAGATCGAGCAGGACATCACCAAGCAAGTAATCAAGAAAGTCATCCCGGCAGGACTGATAGATGAGAAGACCAGGTTCTATGTCAATGCCACCGGTCGCTTTGTAGTCGGGGGGCCGGTATCCGATACCGGTTTCACCGGCCGCAAACTACTGGTTGATAGCTATGGCGGTATCGCCCGGCACGGCGGCGGCTGCTTCTCCGGCAAAGACCCGACCAAGGTTGACCGCTCGGCAGCTTATATGGCTCGCTACATCGCCAAGAATATCGTCGCTGCCGGTCTGGCCGAGCGGGTAGAGCTCCAGATTTCGTACTCCATCGGCGTCGCCCGCCCCCTTTCTATCTCGGTTGAGACCTTCGGCACGGGCAAGGTTGACTATAAGGCTTTACTTGAGCTGATTAACAAGCACTTTGACCTCCGCCCCGAAGCCATCATCCGCACCCTCGACCTCCGCCGCCCCATCTACAGGCAGACCGCCTGCTACGGGCACTTCGGCAGGGATGATTTAGACCTCCCCTGGGAAAAGACGGACAAAGCCGAGGTGCTGAAGAAAGAGGCGGGGAAGTAAAAGGGGAGTTTAAGAGGGGCGAAGCCCCTCTTCTAAAAAATAACTCCCCCTCCCTTATCTAAGGGAGGGGGACACAGGGGGAGGGTTCCCAAATAAAAAATCCCATAAAATTCGGCACCGACGGCTGGCGGGGGGTTATCGCCAAGGACTTTACCTTTGATAACGTGCGTGTCTGCGCTCAGGGGGTGGCTGACTACCTTAAAGAGGCGGGGCTGGGCAACCGTGGGCTGATTATCGGCTATGACACCCGCTTTGCCTCCGAGGACTTTGCCCAAGCCGCCGCCGAGGTCGTTGCCGCCAACGCAATAAAGGTCTACCTCTGCCCCAGGGCGACCCCAACGCCGGTGATAAGTTACGGCGTACTGGCGAAAAAGGCGGGCGGGGCGGTTATCATTACCGCCAGCCACAACCCGGCTAGCTGGAACGGCTTCAAGTACAAGAACGAGGAGGGGAGCAGCGCCCCATCCGAGGTCACCGCCAAGATAGAAAAGCACATCTCCCATGCCTTCACCTCAGGCAAGATAAACCAGACGCCACTGGACAAGGCACTAGAGAAGGGAACAGTAGAGTACCTTGACCTGACGCCGATTTATGTCAAGCAGATAAACAGGCTCATTGACCTGAAGCGGCTGCGCCAGGCTAAGCTAAAGGTAGCGGTTGACCCCATGTACGGAGCCGGCGCCGGCTACTTCAAGACATTGCTTGGTGGTGGAAATCTCAAGCTGGTAGAGATAAACAGCGAGCGCAATCCCCTATTTCCAGGGATACAGCCCGAGCCGATTGCAATTAACCTCGCCAGGCTCTCGGCGACAATAAAAGAGGAGAGGGCAGACGTCGGCTTAGCCACCGACGGTGACGCTGACCGCATCGGCATCGTTGACGAGAAGGGCATCTTTCTGACCCAGCTCCAGGTCTTTGCCCTGCTCTGCCTCTACCTGCTGGAGGTGCGCGGGGAGAGGGGGGCTATCGTCAAGACCATAACCACCACCACCATGCTCGACCGCCTGGGTGAGATATTCAACGTCCCCGTCTATGAGACGGCGGTGGGCTTTAAATATGTCGCCCCGATAATGACGGCGCAAAATGCCCTCGTCGGCGGGGAGGAGAGCGGGGGCTACGGCTTCCGCGGTCATGTACTGGAGCGGGACGGCATTCTAGCCGGCCTTTATTTTCTTGACTTCCTGCTCAAGACGGGCAAGACCCCCTCGCAGCTACTGGACTACCTCTACAGCAAGGTCGGACCCCACCACTATCAGCGCGCCGATGTCGAATTTCCCGCGGGCGAGCGGGAGGCGATAATCAAGCGCATCAGCGATAACTCGCCCCAGTCCCTTGATGGGGTCAAGGTGGCAAAATTAGATACCAGCGACGGCTTCCGCTTCATGCTGGCTGATACCGGCTGGCTGCTCATCAGGTTTTCCGGCACCGAGCCTCTGCTCCGCATCTACGCTGAAAGCGACAGCCCGGCGCGGGTGGAAAGGCTGCTGGAACTAGGGAGGAAGCTGGCTGGCGTCTGAGATTTAACACTGCTACTTAAAGCACAGAGCGCCGGTGGGGCAGGCAGTCACACAATCACCACATTCCTCACACCTGGCTTCACCCATGGGCTCGTCACCAAAGGTGGTAACCCTTCTATTAAAGCCGCGGTGGGCAAAACCAAGGGCGCCTATTCCCAGCCGCTGCCGGCAGACCCAGATACAGCGCCCGCAGAGCACGCACTTGTTGGGGTCATAGGTAAACAGGGAATTGCTGGAGTCCACCGGCAGATTGCGCAGAATTTTCTTAAAGCGCTTCGTCTTGAGCTTGACCCCCAGATATCCAGCTATCTTCTGCAGCTCGCAGGAGCCGCTTGCCGGGCAGTGGGCACAATCAACCACGTTGCTGGCTAAAAGCAGCTCAAGACCAGTGCGCGCCAGCCTTAAAGCAGCCTCACCCCTGGTGTTCACCACCATGCCCTCCTCCACTGTTTCCGTGCAGGCGGTAACCGGCTGACTCCTGCCCTTTATCTCCACCCAGCACAGACGGCAGGAGGCAGCAGATTCTGAGGCATCACGCAGGGCACAGAGGTTGGGGATATAGACGCCATTGTCCAGCGCCGCCCACAGGAGCTTCTCCCCCTTACGAGCTTTTACTTCCTTGCCATTAATAACTAAGGATACCGTCTTCATTTCTTCTTCTTTGATGCTGGAATCTTTGACGCTGGAATCTTTGACGCTGGTACCAGGCTCGGCGGCGACAGCTTGACCACGGCACTATACTGGGGAGGGCAGGCGGTAAGGCAGGTGCCGCACTTGACGCACTTCTCCTGGTCAATAATCTTATAGCGCTTGGTGGGGTGGCTGGATATCGCCTCCACGGTGCAGGTGCCGACACAGGCGTCGCAGGTGAGTTCGCACTTATCCGGGATAATGTAAAAGGCGATGAGGTCGCGGCACATCAGCGCCGGGCAGCGACCTTCTTTGATGTGTGCCTCATACTCGTCGCGGAAAAAGCGCAGGGTGCTCAACACCGGGTTCGGTGCCGTCCTCCCCAGACCGCAGAGAGAGCCAGCCTTTATATCCTCCGCCAGCGCAATAAGCATATCCAGGTCTTCAATCTTGCCCTTGCCCCTGGTAAATTCATCAAGGACATCAAGCATCTGTTTTGTCCCCAGGCGGCAGAAGGTGCACTTGCCGCAGGACTCCCTCTGGGTGAACTCCAGAAAATAGCGGGCTATCTCCACCATGCAGTCGTCCTCATCAAGGACAATCATCCCCCCCGAGCCCATCATCGCCCCGGCACCGGTCAGGGAGTCAAAGTCAATGGGCAAATCAAGGGCGGACTCAGGCAGGCAGCCGCCGGAGGGACCCCCTATCTGCACCGCCTTGAAACGCTTGCCCTCCTTAATGCCGCTGCCGACATCAAAGATGACCTGGCGCAGGGTGGTGCCCATGGGCACCTCAACCAGCCCGGTATTGACCACCTTACCCGCCAAAGCAAAAACAGCCGTGCCACTGCTTCCTTTAGTGCCAACGCCGGCAAACTCTTTTGCCTCCTCCCCGATTATGTGGCGCAGGTAGGCAAGGGTCTTGACGTTGTTGACCAGGGTCGGCTTGCCGTAAAGACCGCTTACTGCCGGGTATGGCGGGCGGTGATAGGGGGTTCCCGCCCTCCCCTCCAGCGAGGCGATTAACGCCGTCTCCTCGCCGCAGACGAAGGCACCCGAGCCCTGAAAAAGCTTTATATCAAAGCTGAAGTCGCTGCCGAGGATATTCCTGCCCAGAAGATTTAGTTTTTTCGCCTGGCGAAGAGCAAGTTGAGCTCTCTTGACGGCGAGGGGGTACTCAGCGCGGACATAGATATAGCCGTACCTTGCCCCGATAGCATAGCCGGCAATGAGCATACCCTCCACCACCGAGTGGGGGTCGCTCTCCAGGATGGCGCGGTCCATAAAGGCGCCGGGGTCGCCCTCGTCACCGTTACAGACCAGATACCTGGGCTTGCCCCGGGCATGGCGGCAGACCTCCCACTTCTCCCCGGTGGAAAAACCGGCACCGCCCCTCCCCCTCAGCCCCGAGCTTTTGACCTCGGCAATAACCTCCTCCGGCTCCATCTGGAGCGCCTTTGCCAGAGCACCGTAACCGCCGCTGGCAATGTAGTGCTCAATCTGTTCCGGGTCAATGTGCCCGCAGTTTTTCAGGATAACCTTTTTCTCAAAATCGGCTCTGGGAAAATCGGCAAAGCTGGGGACAAGCTCGTTTTTCTCAAGGGCGCCGAGGACAAACTCAAGGCAGGGGTCATCGCCGAGGATAAACTCCCTGACCAGCCTCTGGGCTATTACCTCATTGACCTGCCCGTAGCAGATAGGGGGGTAACCAGGCTTGATTATGGTGACTATCGGCTCGGCGTAGCAGTGCCCCATGCAGCCGACCTCAAATACGGGATAGTTAAGCCCGTGCTTTTTAAGCTCGGCTTTTATTGCCCGCAAAACCTCCAGAGCCCCGGCGGCACGACCGCAGGTGGCGGCGCCGACCATGATTACCGGTTTATTACTTAGTTCTTGCCACCTGGACTGGGCACGGCTCTTTATCTCCTCAAAAGCTGAGGTCACACTCTGACGCTTGATTACTTTTACTTCTTCTCCTTTTCCAGCTTAAACGAGAGCAGGATTCCATCAACCTTGGTTGGTTCAACCTTGCCCTCGGGCTTATCATCAACCACGGTTACCGGCGCCATAACACAGCAGCCGACGCAGGCGACGGTATCAAGGTCAAACTCCCGGTCGGGGGTGGTCTGCCCACTCTCAATACCCAGCCGCCTCTTCCACGCATCCAGGGTGATGTAACCGCCCTTCATATGGCAGGCGGTGCCCAGACACACCCTTATTGAGTGCCTTCCCAGAGGATTAAGGCGGAACTGATTGTAAAAGGTGACCACGCCATAGACATCCATCTCCGGAATATCAAGAAATCGGGCAACCTCAAGCATAGCCTCCCGGGGAAGGTAGCCCAGATTTTCCTGAAGCCCTTGCAGGATGGGAATAAGATTCCCTCTTTTTTTACCAAACCTCTTTAGAATTCGCCTTGTTTGTTGTTTAAGCTCAGCCTTTTCCTCGGTCATCAGCCACCTTACTTATTAGGCAGGGCTTCCACCGCCGGTAAGGCGATGCCCTCAAATATCCTGAGGGCAGCCCCACCGCCGGTTGAGACATGAGTCATTTTACTGGTCAAGCCCAGTTCCTCTATAGCCTCAGCGATAGAACCACCAACGATAACCTTGGTTGCATCCAGTTTAGCCAGTAGTTCCACGATAGCCGTAGTCCCACTTCTGAACCTGGGGAATTCAAAAACCCCCAGCGAACCAGTCCAGATAATCGTTTTGGCTTTTCTAAGCTTAGCAGTAAAAACGGTAACCGTCCTGGGGCCTATATCCATAATCTGCCAGGTTGGGGGGACTTCGTCAACAGTTACCACCCTTGATTTGGCTCTAGGGTCAAAATCTTTAGCCACCACCACGTCAACAGGCACAAGAAGGTGAACACCCATCTCGGCACTTCTTTCCGCCAGTTGCTGGGCAACCTTAATCTCACCCTCAGGGACCGGCGAGCTACCCGGGTTATATTTTGACGCCTTTAGAAAGGCAAAACCCATGCCCCCGCCGACAATCAAGGAATCCACCTTCCGCATCATATTTTCCACAAGACCAATCTTATCCTTAGCCTTAGCCCCACCGATTACCGCCGCACAGGGTAGGTCAGGTGAATCCAGGGCGCCGGTCAGGGTATCAACCTCCTTCTCCAGCAAAAAGCCAGCCACCGAGGGGAGATATTTGGTAACACCAACCGTAGAGGCGTAGGCGCGGTGAGCAACACCAAAAGCATCGTTAACATATAATTCGGCTAAATTGGCAAGGGCTTTGGCAAAGGCAGGATCATTCTTTTGCTCCTCAGGGTGAAAGCTAAGGTTCTCCAGCATGAGCACCTCCCCACCCTTCAACTCACCAATCGCCGCCTCAACCTCAGCCCCGATACAGTCCCTGGTCGTTCTGACCGGAGTCTTCAGGATTTGCGACAGCCGCTCAGCTACCGGCGCCATCCTCAGCTTTTCCACCACCTTACCTTCAGGGCGACCCAGATGTGAGCAAAGGACGACCTCCGCCCCTTCTTGAATCAGGTATTTTATGGTGGGTAAAGCCGCCCTAATGCGGGTATCATCGGTAATAGCTAAGGTCTGCGGGTCTAAGGGGACGCTGAAATCAACCCTGGCCAATACCCTCTTGCCCTTAACGTCAGCATCACTCAATACCTTTTTCTTCATCATCCCTCCTTTTACTAGCACTAAAATATTAACACCAATGGCTATTGCTATCAATCCCACCCAACGCACGAGCCCAAAAGTATTGACAAAAACTACCAGCTAGGTTATATTTAAGCGTTATTCAACTGAATAAAGTAAAGGCTGTGAACAGGACTAGTAGGCTTCAAGCCAAGGCACAGAGAGTCGGGTAAGGGTTCCCAGAAAAATCTTTGATTTTTCTGGGTGTCGAAGGTGTGAGCCGATGCCTGAGGCGGAGCTGAATGGACCTGGGAGCTGCAAACCGAAAGCTCCTTCTGTTAAGGGCAAGTAGGCTTTGTCGCCGGGGAAGCGTTATCAAATCCAAGGGTACTGAGGTAAAGAGCCTCCGTACCGGAAAGAGATGGTCAGCCAGCAACTGACTAAGAAGGGTGGCACCGCGAACTAACCCCTCGCCCCTTTAGGGCGAGGGGTTTTTAGTAAACTAGAAACTTAAAATAAAAGGAGGACAAAATGGAAAGATCAATGTGGTTTTTAGACCAGAAGGACATGCCAACCAAGTGGTATAACATCCAGGCCGATTTACCCGAGCCACTACCCCCGGTCCTGCACCCGGGCACGGGGAAGCCGGTAACTCCCGATGACCTGGCGCCACTATTTCCTATGGGGCTTATCATGCAGGAGGTGAGCACCGAGCGCTGGATTGAAATTCCTGATGAGGTGCTGGAGATTTACCGCACCTGGAGACCAACTGTTTTGCACCGGGCACGTCGGCTGGAGAAAGCCCTGGATACGCCAGCCAAGATTTTCTATAAATACGAGGGGACAAACCAGGCGGGTAGCCATAAGCCCAACACGGCGGTGGCTCAGGCCTACTACAACAAGATGGAAGGCGTCAAGCGTATAACCACCGAGACCGGCGCCGGGCAGTGGGGTAGCGCCCTGGCCCTGGCGGGCACCTTATTTGATATTGAAATCAAGGTCTATATGGTCAGAATTAGCTATGACCAGAAGCCCTATCGCCGCATCGCCATGGAGGTCTGGGGGGCGAAGTGCGTCCCCAGCCCCAGCCAGGATACCAAGGCAGGGCGGGATATGCTGGCCAAGTGGCCTGACTGTCCCGGCAGCCTGGGGCTGGCTATCAGCGAGGCGGTGGAGGATGCCGTATCTCGTGAGGATACTCACTACTCCCTGGGCAGTGTGCTCAACCATGTCCTGCTCCACCAGACCATCGTCGGGGAGGAAACCAGAAAGCAGATGGAGATGGCTGACGCCTACCCTGATATTATCGTCGGCTGCATCGGCGGCGGCTCAAACTTCGCCGGGCAGTTCCTGCCCTGGATTCGGGACAAGATTAGCGGCCAGAAACCGGATATGCGCATAATCTGCGTTGAGCCGCAAAGCTGTCCCACCGTGACCAAGGGACTGTACACCTATGACTTCGGCGACCTGGTTGGTCTCACCCCCCTGCTCAAGATGTATACCCTGGGGCATACCTTTGTTCCACCCCCAATTCACGCCGGTGGACTGCGCTATCACGGCATGGCACCCATCATCTGCCACCTCCACAAACTGGGCTTGGTTGAAGCCCAGGCTGAGCCCCAGACCGCCGTCTTTGAGGCAGGGATAAAGTTCGCCCGCACCGAGGGCATCATCACCGGTCCCGAGCCCTGCCACGACATTAAGGTGGCTATTGATGAAGCTCTCAAGTGCAAGGAATCCGGCGAGGCAAAGACTATCTTGATAGCTCACAGCGGGCACGGGCACTTTGACCTGGCTGCCTATGATGCCTACCTCTCAGGCAAACTGGTGGATTATGCCTATCCCGAGGAAGAGGTAAGAAAGGCAATGCTCGAACTGCCCAAGGTAGAGTCATAAATAACAAAAGGGGCGGGGCATAAGCCCCGCCCTTATTTTCAGCTACGCTTTACCCACTCCACGGCATTTAAGAAGATGCTGAAGCCATCCCCATGCTCCCTCACCGCCTCCCTCGTCCACCTGGGGTGCTGCCTCCAGCGAATGAAGCGCTCGGGGTGGGGCATCAAGCCAAAGATGCGCCCCGAGGCGTCACAGATACCGGCAATATTATCCATTGAACCATTGGGGTTGTAGGGGTAGCCTGCCTTGACATTACCACCCTCATCGGCGTAACGCACCACCACCTTTAACCCGTCCAGCGTTTCGGCATCAGCCACCAACTTGCCCTCACCATGCGCCACCGGCAGGTAGATAGCGCTCATTCCCCTGGTGAATAGGCAGGGGCTTTTCTCGTTGACACGGAGATAGACCCAGTGACATTCAAAGCGGTTGGAATCGTTGCCGGCAAGGGTCAGGCGGTGGTTGCCATTAGCCGAGGGGGGGAGGATGCCGGCTCTGACCAGAACCTGAAAGCCGTTGCAAATGCCCAAAATAAGCCCGCCCCGGTCAATGAAGTCCTGAATATCCCCGCCAAGCTTAAGCCTGAGCTCATTAGCCAGGATTTTGCCAGCGGAAATATCATCGCCGTAGGTAAAGCCGCCGGGCATGACCAGTATCTGGTAATGGGAAAGGGGCTTCCCCCCGCGGACGAGCTCATTTACATGGGCTGAGTCCACCACCGCCCCCGCCTGCTCAAAGGCAAAGGCAGTCTCCTCGTCGCAGTTTGTCCCCGGCGCCCGCAATATTAACGTCCTTACCTTGACCATTCTTACCTACCAGCGAAGCGGCTTCTGCCACGCTTCCTTTAGTTCCGTAACAGGAGTTGAAACCACCTTTTCTCCCTTAATGCCGTAGACCTCAAGGTTATCACCCCTTGTTACCTCACCGATGGCGGCAAATTCCACCCCGCCCATTGCCTTTTCAAAGCGCTCCTTGTCCTCCGCTGCCACCTCAACCAGGAAGCGGGTGTTTGATTCGGAGAAGAGTATGCTGTCGCTGCGGGCGATGGGTTCAGCCAGGGGGACTTTATTAAGCTCAAGCGTCATGCCCCGCCCCCCGGCGAAAGCCATCTCCGCCGCCGCCACCCCGATACCACCCTCGCTCAGGTCGTGGCAGGCTTTAACCAAACCCTTCTCCATAGCGGCGCTGAGGGTATCCATGAGCTTCTTCCCCTTTTCGGGGTTGACCTTGGGCACCCTGCTGCCAACAAAACCATTAACGGCGTAGTAATGAGAGCCACCCAGTTCACCACCTGTCGTCCCCACGATATATATCAGGTCGCCTTCTTTCTTGCAGTCCATTGACACGGCATTGGCGACGTCTTCCATTACCGCCATGGCTGAGATGAGAAGGGTGGGGGGAATACAGATGCTTTCCTTATCTGTCTCATACTCGTTGTAGAGGCTATCCTTGCCCGAGATAAAGGGCGTCCCGTAGGCAAGGGCGGTATCGTAGCACCCCTGCGCCGCCCGCACCAAGCCACCGAGGCGGTCTGGCTTCTCCGGGTTGCCCCAGCTGAAATTGTCCAGTAATGCCACCCGCTTGAGACTGCCGCCGACGGCAATAACCTGCCTCAGCGCCTCATCCACCGCCGAAGCCGCCATCCAGTAGGGGTCAATATCGCCATACCTGGGGTTAATGCCGTTTGAGATAATAACCCCCATCTCGGAATCAAGCACCGGCCTGAGGATAGCGGCGTCACCGGGGCCGTCATTATTTGCTCCTACCAGGGGCTTGAGAATGCTCCCCCCCTGGACCTCATGGTCATACTGGCGTATGACCCATTCTTTGCTACAGACATTCCACGAGCCCAAAATTTTCTTCAACTCATCACCAAGGTCGGGGGGCTGGGCAAAATCCGGCTCGGGATGTTGGGGCGGCTTCCATATTGCTTCTCTTTCCAGCTGGGGCAGACCGTTATGGAGGAACTCCATCTCAAGGTCGCACACCCGGTTACCCTGATAGAAAAGCTTGAGCCGCCTATCATCGGTAAATTCACCGATGACGGTAGCCTCAACATCCTCGCTGGCAAAAAGGGAGATAAGCTCCCCCGCCGAGTCCGGGGGCACCGCCAGCACCATCCTCTCCTGCGCCTCAGAAAGCCATATCTCGGTATAAGAAAGACCGGAATACTTCAGGGGGACCTTCTCCAGCTCTACCCTGGCTCCCGTCTCCGCCCCCATCTCCCCCACCGC
>CAYWCO010000009.1:0-20320 GCA_964456815.1 uncultured Dehalococcoidales bacterium
GAAGAATAAAGAAATTCAGCTGGAGCTATTGACCTTTAGGAATATAGTATGTTGTTACCACATTATCATTGGTAGGCCGGAATACCGGTTCCCTGACTTTATTTAGAGGAAGCAGCTTATTCCAGCGCTAGAGCCAGCTACTTGTGTCGTATTCAAAACTTAGAGTAGTATATTAGAAAGGCAGATTTCATGGACAAACCGAAATCAAACATCGATTTCCGACTTATGTCCTTCACCTACAAAGTCCGCGACTTCTTCTTACCTCGTGCAAATATCCTAAGAGAAGTAGGAATAAGACCAGGATTTCAAGTCTTGGATTATGGTTGCGGTCCCGGGAGCTACATACTTCCTTTAGCAGAGCTGGTAGGCAAATCAGGTAGGATCTATGCAGTAGATATCCATCTACTCGCGGTTCAGGCAGTCCAGAGGCTAGTTTCAAAAAAGCGACTCACCAACGTAGAGGTCATTCATTCCGATTGCAAGACCGGGCTAGCTGATGAAAGCATCAATGTGGTTCTATTGTATGATGTGTTTCACGATTTGGATGACCCGGAGGGGGTATTGAAAGAATTACATCGAGTATTGAAGCCAAACGGAACTCTGTCGTTCACTGACCACCATTTGGGAGAAGACGAAATAACGCCCAGAATGACAAGCAGCAAGTTGTTTAGGTTATCGGCAAAGGGTAGAAGAACATATAGCTTCTCAAAAGAAGAACTGTAAAGACTGGCTTTCTAATATCCTGAATACGTGCGTTGTTGCACAATCACTCAAATTGTTAAGCCGAGGCTCCACTAAATGCTATTCAATTTCTGGGTATACTTGCACCATAGGCAATCAGGGGAATGTTCCGGCGCTATGGGCGATTCAAGCACATCCAATAGCTCATCTATGAAGTTTAGGAAACCTGGCTCGTCTTTTTTGATTTCAACCCAAGTAATATCAGCTTCGTAGGAAAGCTGCTCAATATTTTGCTGATCAACTCTAGAGGGATAGAAATACAAAAGTCCAAGCCTTGTAACAGGGTATAAAGTAAGTGCACCAGGGTCGGGATGTTCCAAGGCATACGCATAGGCATGTAATTGCCGGCTATAAAGACTCGCGGATTCCCGATTTGGATTACTGGTCTTGAAGTCTATGACGCCATAGGTTCCGTCTTCAAAACTAACAACAATGTCAAATCTCCCACTTATGTAGCAGGTATCATTATGCTTTGGTAATTGGATAATCTGAGACCGGACACTCTTCTCACCGTGACTCACCGTTCCCGGGGGAATGTCAACGTGTAATTCGCTCGTTTGTTTGCCATTATAATGGTTCTTTAAGAGACCAGCGATTTGGGCAAAGATAGAGGGTAAAGGAATTGAAGGCTGAGCTATGTTGTTGACCATCTTTAGGTAGAAACACCGCTTGCAACCTTCATAAAGGAACGTAAGGTCTGATGGGCTTAATTTATAATTCATTTGTTACCGCTTTGAATTATCAGCAATTTGATTATATCATATTGTAATAATTGAACCTGCGATACCGTGGATTAAAAGTAAACGGCACACGTATCCGGGCTCAACAATTACCAAGAGCGTCTTACTGCGTGAAAGCTTGAATCCTTACCTCATTGCACGATTTAACGTTTTGTGCAACCGGAATCTATTAAAATTTGAACGTGGCCGCTCTGTTAGGGTAATCCCCACTCAAGTTATCAAAATGAGTCGTACATATGTGAACTATGGGCAACCCATCACTTCCCAATGATCTCTTTGTTCGCCATTTCGGTTATGAAAGGGAATTCGACATAGAATGTAGCCCCTTTTCCGGATTTGCTTTCCACGTGTATCTTGCCACCATGTTCTACTACAATTCCATGACAGATGCTAAGACCGAGCCCAGTGCCCCCCTGTGCTTCTTTCGTCGTAAAGAACGGGTCGAACAGCTTGTCAAGATGCTCTCTTGAAATCCCTGGACCAGTATCCGTAAACGAGACTCTGACGCACTGGTCTACTTGGTCAGTTTTGATAGTGAGCTTGCCATCACAGTCTGCACCAGCCATGGCTTGCTCAGCATTCAATATGATGTTCAAAAACACCTCTTGCAACTGATGGAAATCGACCCAAACCTGAGGAAGTTTATCAGCAAAGTCGGTAACCATCTCAATATTGCTTGTTCTTAGCTCATAAGCCCTTAATTCTAGGGTCTTCGCCAAAATCTCGTTTATGTCTGCATATTGCTTTTTGGGTTTGTGCTCACGGGCAAAGGCCAACAGATTCTGTACTATCTTGGCGGTGCGCAGCCCCTCGTCGTAAATCCTTTCCAAATCCTTAACGACCGTATCGTTGGTGTTTTTCCTTAAAAGACGTTGAGAAAATCCCAGTATGCTGGTAAGAGGATTATTTATCTCGTGGGCAACGCCGGCTGCCAGCTGACCAATAGCGGCTAGGCGGCTAGAGAGGTAAAGCTCTTGTTGCAGTTGGTCTTCCTTCTCCTCAGCCCGCTTGCGCTTGGTGATGTCACTGTATATGGCACAGCCTCCAACCGTTTCGTTACCAAGCCGAATAGGGTAGCCAACTATGGCAACGTTGATTAGACTGTCATCCTTACACTTCCTCACCGTTTCTAGCCGAACCACCTTACTACTGAGACCAACCTGGGATAGCGCAGAGGCTTCCTCAATACGGTCTTCAGGGACGACAACATCGTTAATAGGCTGACCCTTGATTTCTTTAGCTCGGTAGCCAAAAAGCGCCTCAAATCCTTTATTGACGTCAACTGTCCTGTCGGCTGTATCAACCAAAACAATAGCATCAGGAGAGTTGTCAAAGAGCTGCTGGAAATAAGCTTTTTGACGCTCCAGCGCTTCCTCTGTCTGCTTGCGCTCAGCCACCTCTTGCTGACTCGCTGCATATAGCCGTGCGTTTTCCAATGCTATGGCCATCTGACTGCTCAGGGCTGTAAGTAGCTGCTCATCTTCGCTGGAGTAAGACTGCTGGGAAAGCTTTTGCCCTAAAACCAATATGCCTGATAGTTGAGCCGGAGCAGTCGGGATCGGGACATAAAGCTTTGCTTCCATTTGTTCAAGGTTGTTCTTTTCTCTGAGTGACAGGCTTTGCAATTGAGGAACAATATCGAACTCTTCGGAGGATAGAATACGCTGTTGAAGCTTTAACCATTTGATGAGAAGACTCCTGCTCCTCAGCACAACTCCGGAGGGGGGGTTGTTCAAACCAGTAGAAGATACTGTAATCAAACCGTTTTCACTTTCAGATGGTAACAGAAGACACACACTTGAGGAATGCAGTGCACCGCTAACCAGTTGAGTCAAGGTAGAGCTTAACTCCTTAAGGTTTATGACATTTTGAGCCTTCTGGCTGAACTGCTGCAGTGCCTGAAGGTAGTTATATCTATCTCGGTAAAACAGCCTATCCACGAAGTTTTGTGCCCAGCTGTATAATGGCCGCAGAACAATAGCTAGCAGTAAGATGATGATAGGATGTACCCACCATGATTCCAGTATTGGCTCAAAAATGAAATGCAGCAAGTACAATATACCTACATAGGGAATAGCTATCATGATACTTACTAAGAGGTAAACTAAGCTTTTCCGAACAACAATGCGGATATCCAACAGATGGTATTTAACGATAGATACGGTACAAATGATGCAGAATATCAAGCTGCCCCAGATGGCGGCTGGCGGCAAATTAGAAAAGACGTCGAGAAGTATTCCCAATACAGGAAATAGAGCCGCAGTGATGAGATAGACTATGCGATTTCTTTCCTCATATGAGTAAGAGTGCTTGTACCGCTTGAGCAAGTTATACACCCCCCCAACAAGCAAAAAGGGGCCAACAGCAAACAAAGGAATACCAACAGGCCCGAGAACCGGAGCATAGCCATAATACTCTAAGTGCATCCTTTCTATTAGTAAGTTTGTCGGGCTAAAGGCAGCAGTGACAACCAGAAACAAGTAAGCGGCAGCAAGAATGCGCCTCTGTCCTCTAGTACTGGTATAGGCAAGTGTAAAATGATAGTAGAGCACATATATAGCGGAAGTAACGAAAGGTAGTGCTCTTTCCCAAAGCAGAGCCCGGTGCAGATCAGGACTTGAGCGCATACCAAAAATCAACAAGCCCGACAGTCCTGCACCCAGAAGGAGCACACAGAATATCTTGCCGCTGAAACTCCTGTGAGTCCTAGTCCCACGCCATACCACCATAGCCAGAGCGACGCAAACAACGAGGGCAACCAGCGGTTGTGCCAAATAGAAGGGATTAGAAAGAGGATTCGCCATCTTTACTTGCTGACCTCACTCAATTGGAGGAGACGTTCGATCACCGCCTCGGGAGGATTTATATGTGATGGCTTCAGGTGCGCTAGTTCGGCACCCTCCTTCCTTTTTTCCTCAATATAGCGCAGGAATGTACCTGCGGACAGGAAGGTTACCCTCACCGGCTTGAGTTTCAAATAGATATCGATGTCCTTGTAATCAGTATCGACTATCTTAAGCTGTTCATCGATCATGGTAGCTACTTCGGTAGCTTCTTTCTCCTCTTTCAACTCAAGATAAAGGTGTAGAAAGCTCTGATTTTGTTCATACTCTTTACAAGCTGCCCAGTCGGTGTACTTTATTCTAGTGTTAGCAATCGCCTGCCAGATTGTCTTCTCGTCGAGCTCAGCCAAGCCAGCAAGGTTAATGGTTTCGCCTATCCTACGCTGAAAGATTATATGGGGAAGGTTGACTCCTGCCTCATCATCCCTCAGGGCAATGACTTTAATAATGTCTTTCATTCGGTATCTCAGGAGCGGCATGCCATAGAAATGCGTGATGACAACTTCATATAACTTCCCTTCTTCGACCTCATCAAGGAGCACTGTAGTGGGCTTGTAATCCTTGTCATCTTGGTGCTCAAGTTGTTCCTGATAGGGAATGAACTCGAGAAACACCATATCATGGGGGAAGACCATCCCCTTCCTGCTCCAACCCTGCATAGCAACGATTTGTGACTCAGCACAGGCATAAAACTCATATGGTTCACTACCCCAGTAGCGGGCTATATCGTCCCTATAGAGTGTGGTATCCACACCAGCAGCCATAATAGCCTTTGTTGGCCACAGGTCCTTGGGCAGGATTGCTCTTTGCTCTCTCTTGCTGCGTAGCCACGCTCGGAGCATGCGGCTAACTATTTTGGGATGTAGCATAGATGGGGAAAACTTCACACTTCGTGCTTGTCCGGTGAACCCCTCTGCAATCCTAACGAGGACACTCCCCAGGGCTCCTATGGCATCTACCCCGTCCTTAAGCGCTATTTGAAATCCCGCTTTCGCTCTCTCTTGAAGTTCCAAGTCTTTGATTTTCTCTGAGTCTAAAATAGCGTTAACAGAGAAACGTTGAGCAACAGCTTGAAACAAGCAACCTGATGCGTAGGGTGGTGGGGGCAAAAGGAGGAGAGCCCGAATTCCCGGCGAAACATTAACACGACCCTTTTGGTTAGTTGAGGCAAGTGTCACGGCAGCTAAAAGGCACTTGGTAACTTTCTCCATAAATTCTGAGCTGTAAGGAAGCCACTTAAAACGTCCTCCCCTTCCGGCAGAGTGGCCCCACATTTCAGGCTTTATCGCTAGAGCATCCTCTTGTCGCTGACTTAGATAGGGCTCATAGTCGTCATAGGTAGTTAGTGGCACCATGCGGCGAAATTCCTCCACGCTCTTGGGCTTCTGGTTACCAATAATCTTCTTACCCAGTTTACTACCGGCTACCCGGTCTATCTCGTCCAGTAAGAGTTCCTCCTGGATATCCATGAACTCACCAATGGATAAATCTAAAAAGCCACAATACCTCTGCCACAGCTTAGCTTCAGTTAAATCCCGGAAATATTTATCCTCAGAAAGCATTTGATTGTCCTCCTTGAGTTACTTTTTGCCGTAAACTATGAAATCTTGATAGACTGTGTCCTCCTCTATCTGGCAATCTCCGGTTGTTGATTGGGTCAGCATGGCCTCCAACTTGCTACGCGAATAAGATTTCCGCTTTGGGCGGAAAAGAAGCGGAAGGTAAACAATACCCATCAGCATTTGTGCCAAGGATTCCAAGAGGGCTCTGACACAGTGCTTTCCTGAATTGATACTGTGACGAACGCTATCCCTTAGCAGACTGATGCCCAACCTTGGGCCTTCCTTAGCTGAGGGATAGGTTATTACGAATTGTCCTCCGGCCTTCAGTACCCGAAGAATCTCACCAGTAACCTTCTCATTTTCTTGCACAAAATCCATGACATGAATGCATAGCACCCTGTCAAAGCTTCCAGCTGTAAATTCTAAATGCCTTGCATCCATGATTAACAGCTTGGTTTCCTTAGACAGTGTTAGTGCTTTCCTGTATGCCTTTCGCAACGCCGTATATGAATAGTCAACTCCGACGATACTGACATCACTGTTCCTCTGCAAAATGTGGACAATTTCATTCCCAGTACCAACACCTACGCATAAGACCCTTTCTTTGTCTTTCAGCTCGAGCTTATTGACACATCTCTCTTGTAGTTGGCGATAGCGGTTGAGTCGTCCAGTAGTAAAATCATAGACGGGATTATAGGCATAGTTAAAATAAGCCTGCATCAGCTTCCCAGTAGTGTTCATACTATACAAACCACCATATCTATTGTAAAAAGCTTGCTAAGGCTGCTACCCGTTAATTTGAAAAAAAACATTGACAGCGGCAACAATGTCTGACTCACCGAAAGGCTTATTCATGACTCCAAAAGGACCCTGAGCTAGAGCCTGCGCCATCAGCTCACTGTCGGGATAGCCGGTTATAATAGTTACTGGTAGTTTGGGCTTGGTAGTCTTTATTCGGCGAAAAAGCTCGGCTCCGTTCATAACAGGCATTTTAAGGTCAAGGAAAACCATGTCAAAGTCTCGCTGCTGCACCAGTTGTAAGCCTTCGGCACTAGTCCCAGTAGTTATCACTTCATGCCCCAACTCCCCCAAGGTCTCCTTAAATAGGGCTTGAATCAACTCCTCGTCATCGATGACGAGTATGCTTGCTTTGGTTTCCGTTGGTTTTTGACGTAGCCACTCATCAATTGAGGCCTTGTCAAACCTCCACTCGCGACCTACCTTAGTTGCAGAGATGCTACCTCTCTTTAGCAGCCGGTATATAGTCTTCTTGGTGACGCGCAAATAACCAGCTACTTCCTCAACAGTCATGAGCTCTCCCATATTGCCCGTTCTCCTCATCAATTTTGCGACTCAATGAACCCCCGGGTGAGTCGATGTAACTTTGTCATACCCATTATCACCTGGGCAAATGCACTTAGCCTGAGCTTGTTCAGTGACGATTTGTTTTGCCTCTTCTTTTCGGAATCAAGCCTTGCCCTGGTAACTAGCCACCTCTGGATTTCTGACTCATCTATGCCGAGCTCGCGGGCAACCTTGGCAGTCCTTTGGGTCACTATCCTAGAATGGTCATCAAGAAGGTCAAGCCTAGCTTCTACGCCACGAGCGATGGCTTGTATTTTATTAATGGGCTCCGCAACGGCCTGCCCTTCATCTTTTTGGCTACCAACAGAAACTGTTGTTTTGTGGCCTCCTTTGTTCACTGGGCACCTCTTGCTTTCTAGGGCCGTCTGTATGCTCTCACTAAGTCTACCGAGGTCAAGTGGTTTAATCAGGTAGTCTGAAGCCCCCAACTTAATAGCCTCGACAGCCGTATCGGTGTTATTAATGCCCGTTATCATGATAGCTGTAACGCGGCGATGCTTTAAGCATATCCTTCTTAGTAATTCCATGCCGGACATCTCAGGTAACCTGATATCCAACAAAGCTATATCAAACTTCTGTGCCGCTAGCTTCGTGAGAGCCTCATTACCACCCAGAGCCGTAGAGCAGCGATAACCCCGTTCACTTAGTTCGGCGTGGAGAAGCTCGCAAACCGCTTGCTCGTCGTCAACAATCAGAACCGCCGGCTTTTGGCAACCCATCTTACACGCTGCCCCCCTGGCTCCCAACGGTAACCAGAGTACTAGAACTCAGAGTTTCTTAAAGTATTCCAAAGTCCATCAGAGTTAGCAAGCAAGTTCTCATCAGTCTACGGCAGTTTAGCGGATAATAGACAAGTGACAAAAGCAAGGCTAACCGCATGTTCGCACGTTCTCTTTCATTCTCGCCATTTGTCAATATATACTGCTCGAGGGCAGGAAGTATCCCGAAAAACTAATGATCAGCCAAATCCCTCCTAAGAAGTTCCTCATTGGCTATGCTTCTCTTTAGCTATTAGGCCCTTTATGCCAGGCGTGAATACCCAGTATAGAGCCATACCCAAAACCCCAAAGGCATAGCCAATGTAGTTACTCAAACCGAAAATATTAGCGGCACCTGCTATGTACATATCGTGAAACGCTCCCTCCAGAATGCCTTGGGAGAGGTGCCAGAAACCAAATGTAGTCATGTATAACCCTAGTAACCACCGATACAGCGATTGCTTAAACCATTCTCTTTTTAAGGCTAGTATTGCTAATAACGATACCCCGGTAACTAATCCCCCGGCGTAGCTCACTGCCTTCACCCTCAATGTATATTCTGTGGAACCCGAAACAAATACAGGGGCAAAATAGCGAGGGTCAAACCAAGTAAAAGACGCTATAGGCACTTTCATTATGACGGCAGCAACATAGTGAGCACCTTCGTGAATAACAATTGTGAGTAGGGCTAGAGCAATGAGTGAAAAGAATGACTTTACTACAAATAGCACCAGAGGACCGTATTTACTCATTGACCAGCACCTTAATAATTCTATCATGATTATTTGTGTGGTTGTATAATAGTACATGTAAGCAGATGATCAAAAACAAGCTGAACATCTTATTAAGGAAAGGATCGAAAGACACGATTGGAAACGTCATCAAGTCAGAGAGGGGAATGGTGCTTGTCTTCAATCAGAATGGCGAGCAGATTCCCAAATACCAAGGTCAGTATGAGGAAGTGAGGGAGACTATTCTACGGAAGGCACCACCGGATGCGGTATTTAGTCACGTCTCAATCGTAATACAAGATGTGCCTAGGGAGAAGTGGTAACGTAGCTTGAGAAGACTAAGATTGCATACAAAAATCGCAGGATGGTACCAGAAGACCTAAGCTATGGGCATATACGCTATTGCACATTCGGGCGGTTTATTACTCAGTCCTTTAGTAGTATAATCTCTCTTGGATGCAGTAATCGTCCAAAATGTATAGTCGTCGATAAAAAAGTTTGGCATTTGTTTGAAGATATCTAGCTTCTTAGGTAATCTTGAAGTCGCTGCTGGTTTTGCTAACAATTTGCTAACGTACTGGCTAGCACCCGGCAGCATAGGGTAGCATGGCCAGATACAAATTGAGTCGGCACCATCGACATGATCGTATGAAATCGTATCTGGGGGGACTAGGTGGGACAATCACTGACGCTTTTCAAGACCGTCACCATAAACCACTCGGACACCCCTCCGCAGGGTTAGTATAGATAATCGCCCGTGCAGGGTCAAATAGATGAAGGAGGAAAGGATGTCTTTAGAAGGGAAGGTAGCCTTTGTCAGTGGAGCCTCAAGACCGCGGGGTATAGGGCGGGCGATTGCCCTTACCCTTGCCAGGGAGGGAGCCGATGTCGCCGTTAGCGGCTGGGCTCATATGGATGGGGCGGAATCGCTGGCGGCGGAGATAAGCAAGATGGGGTGGAGGTCTGTCGCCGTCAGGATGGACGTTAGCGATTATTCCGAGGTAAAGAAGGGGCTTGCCAGGGTTAAGCAAGAGCTGGGAGCGGTAAGTATACTGGTAAACAATGCCGCCCAGATGGGCCGTTTTGTCCCCATTCATAAGACCACTGCCAAGGACTGGGATAACGAGGTAAAGGTTTGCCTTAATTCCGCCTTCTACTGCATCAAAGAGGTGTGGGGAGATATGTGCGCCAACAATTGGGGGCGCATTGTCAATATTTCATCGGTAGCCGGTATCATGGGGGGCTACGGGCAGACGAGCTACGGTTCCGCCAAGGCGGGGTTAATTGGACTGGCTAAGTCCTGTGCCCTTGAGGGAGCGAGGTTCAATATCACGGCTAACGCGGTGCTGGTGGGGATAGCCGATACCGACGCCCCGCTTGCTGAGGAGGCGCGCCGGAAGATTGAAGACAGGATACTCACCCGCCGCCTTGCTGAGCCGCAGGAGATTGCTGATGCCGTTGCCTATCTGGTATCGGACAAGGCTAGATATATGACCGGGACGGTGGTTAATATGCTGGGTGGTCTTGACCTCTTCGTGTTTTAGCTCTGTACTGCTTTAATATAGGCGCTGAAGTTACGCTTCATCTCGGCTATATGGTCGCCGCCGAACTTCTCAATTATTGCCTCACCCAGCACCAGAGCCAGCATTGCCTCTGAGATAACCCCGGCTCTGGGAACGGCGCAGACATCCGACCTCTCCACGGTGGCTGGCGCCGGCTTATGAGTGGCAATGTCTATGGTCTTGGCTGGCTCTCCGATGGTTGATAGCGGTTTGTGGTAAACACGGCAGACGATGTCCTCGCCGTTGCTCATGCCGCCTTCTACCCCGCCCGTATTATTTGTCTTGCGAGCGAAGCGGTTACCCTTATAGGTAATCTGGTCCTGGAACTCGGAGCCGGGCATACCTGCCCCGGCGACGGCGTTACCTATCTCCACCGCCTTCACCGAGGGGATGCTCATCAGGGCTTGGGCAATCCTGCCGTCAAGGCGGCGGTCATAGTGCATGAAACTCCCCAGTCCCACCGGCACCCCGTTGGCGATGACCTCAACCACCCCACCCAGGGTATCTTTTTTGGCTTGAGCCTGAAGAATTGCCTCTTTCATTTTCTGGGACGTTTTGGGGTCAATACACCTTATATCAGGGTCGGTGGCAAAGATTTTAGCCACCTCTTCAAAGGCGTAGTCGCTGCGGGTTAGCCTTACCTGTCCTATCTGGAGGGTGTGGCTGGCGAGCCTGATGCCGAATTCCAGCAGCAGTTTTCTAACCACTGCCCCCGCCATCACCCTGCCTATTGTTTCTCTGGCGCTCGCCCTCTCGAAGATATTTCTTATATCGTCCTGCCCATATTTTAAAGCACCAGCCAGGTCGGCATGCCCGGGGCGAGGTGTGGTTATCTTAGCCGCTGGCTTTTTGCTCCCCTCAATTCTCATCTCGTCCTGCCAGTTAGCGAAGTCCAGGTTTTTGACTATCAGCGTAATCGGGCTGCCCAGCGTCTTGCCGTATCTAATGCCGGAGAGTATTTCGGCCTTATCCTCTTCGATTACTCCCCTCCCCCCACGACCGGAATCAGAATGCCTCCGTTTCAGGTTCTGGTTGATGTCCCCAACACGGACTTTGACCCCGGCGGGCATACCTTCAACAATGGTTACGCAGGCGGGGCCGTGAGATTCACCGGCGGTCAGAATGCGTAGCATCTTTCCCTCCTTCCAGGGCTTGGGTCAGGGCGGACTCCATGATTGATAAAGGGGGCTGGTGTCCGGTAAATAGTTCAAACTGCATCGCTGCCTGGTAAAGCAGCATCTTATAGCCGTAGATAACAGCACACCCCTTTTCCCTGGCTTCAGCCAGTAATTTTGTCTCCCTGGGATTATAGACGATATCAAAGACGGTGAGCTTGTTACGGAGAAGGTCTTTGGGTATTATTGATTGGTCTGCCTCGGGCCACATCCCCACCGGGGTGGCGTTTATCAGTATATCAGCCGAGGAAACCTCGTTGAGCCTCTCCATACCCCCGGAGTCTTCGGCATCAAGCATTTCGCCCAGCTTCTTTGCCTTTTCCTCGGTTCGATTTAGTATCACGAGCCTGGCTCCGCCCCTCTTCAGCCCCAGGGCGATGGCTGTAGCCGCCCCGCCGCTGCCGACGAGGACTGCCCTCTTGCCTTCAAGGGAGGTCGCCTCCTCCAGCGCTTTCAGCGCCCCGTGATAGTCGGTGTTGTAGCCGGTTAAGACACCGTCATTATTGACGATGGTATTGACGGTACCGGTCTCCATGGTCACCCGGTCAATCTCGTCAACGTATTCCATAGCTCTGGCTTTATAGGGCATGGTAATGCTTGCCCCCCGAATACCCAGCCCCCTTATGCCCTCTATTGCTCGCTTAAAATCCTTGACCCGGAAGGGGACGTAGACGTAGTCAATGCCCAGTGCCTGATAGCCGGCATTGTGAATTAGAGGGGAGAGGGAGTGCTCCACCGGGTCGCCGATAAGGCAGCAGATTTTCTTTAGCGATTTTATGATGCCTTCGGCTACTTCTTCCGGTGTTTTATTTTCGGTTTCAATAACCAGATCGGCGGCTTTCCGGTAGAGCGGCTCTCGCTCATTAAGCGTCATTTCCATATCTCCTCGCTGCGTCCTGCCCGCAAGCAGTGGCCTGTTATTATCCTCCCCAATGCGCTCAAGTAGTGTATCAACGCTGGACTTGAGCCAGACCAGTAGCCCATTTTCCTTGAGCTTGGCGATATTTTTTTCTCTGCTTACCACCCCACCGCCGCTGGCGTTGATAATATTATCTTGCCCCGCCACTTCGCTGGTTACCTCTTTTTCTATATCCCTGAATTTTGACCAGCCGTGTTTTGCCACAATCTCAGGGATACTCAGCCCCGCTTTCCGGCTAATCAGCTCGTCCATCTCAACAAGTTCCCTGCCCAGCTTGCGGGCTAGAATCCTACCCACTGTGGTTTTCCCCGAGCCCCTCATGCCGATAAGGACGATGTTCATGGTAGCTCCTCAATCTTTGCCCCCAGCCCTTTCAGGTCAGCAAAGAACCGGGGGTAGGACTTGGTAACCGCCTCGGCGCCGTTAATAATGGAATCACCCCCGGCGAAGAGGGCGGCAACGGCTAGGCTCATCGCCATGCGGTGGTCGGCGTGGGCTTCAATTTCAGTCCCCTTTGGCTTGCCCCCATAGACTACCATCGTATTATTGGTGACATCAACCCTTATCCCCATCTTGCCCAGCTCTGCCGCCGTGTTGCTTATTCTGTCCGTCTCCTTAAACCTCAGATGAGCGATATTGGTAATCTCTGTCTTGCCGCTGGCGTAGGCGGCAGTAATTGCCACCGGCTGGACAAGGTCGGGATAATCACCCATATCCACAGTTATACCGCTGAGCTCCTTGTTACGGGAAATTTTAATCTGCTCCCTCTGGTATTCAACGGAGCACCCCATCTCGGAGAGAACGCTCAATAGATATCTATCGCCCTGCACGGAATCGGCCTTCAGGTTTTTTACCGTTACCGCCTTGCCGCCAATGGCGCCGGCGACAAGAAAATAGGCGGCTGAGGAGTAGTCCCCCTCTATGCGGTAGCGCCTTGCTTTGTATTCTTGGCCGCCCTTGACCAGGAACTCCTTATAGTTATTATTTACTGCCTCAACGCCGAAGGCTCGCATGGCATCAAGGGTTATATCTATGTATGGTCGGGAACGAAGCCCGCCGGCGACTTTGATTTTTATGCCGTTTTTGGTGTAGGGGGCAACCATGAGCAGGGCGCTGATAGGCTGGGAGCTTACCTGCCCCGGTATTGTAACCTCGCCCCCGCTGAGCTTTCCCCCCTGGATTTCAACTGGCGGGCAGCCTTTATTGTGCAGTGAGTAAGCGCGGACACCCAGGCTTTTTAGCGCTGAGAGCAGATCACCTATCGGGCGCTGGCGGAGCCGGCTATCGCCGTCAAGGACGACCTTAGTTTGCCCTAGAGCCGCCAGCGGGGCAACCATGCGGATGGTGCTCCCCGAGTTGCCGACAAAAATCCATTGTCCATCGGGGGCGACCCTGATTTGACCGCCGCTGCCGATAACCCTTAGCCTGTCGCCATCATGCTTAATCTCTGCCCCCAGAGCGCGGCAGGCATCAACGGTGTAGAGGGTGTCATCCGATATTAGCGGGCTTTGGATTATGCTCTCGCCCGCCGCCAGCGAGGCCAGTATCACCGCCCGGTGGGTATAGCTCTTGGAGGGCGGCGCCGAGACCTTTCCCCTCACTGTTGATGGCGTTATTCTTACTCTCACTTGCCTTCCTGACTTCTGATATGCTCAGCCAGGGCTTCAAGCCCCAGCAAATAGCTCTGCGTCTTAAGACCGCTAATCTGCTTGATAACCACGTCTGAGATAACGGATATTTTGCGCCACTCCTCGCGGGCGTTAATATCCGAGAGGTGTACCTCAACCACGGGCAGTCCGCAGTCAAGGAGGGCGTCATGGAGGGAGTAGCCGTAGTGGGTGAGGGCGCCGGGGTTAATCAGGATGCCATCGGCACCATCAGCTTTCTCCTGAATGAAGTCGATGAGAGCACCCTCGTGGTTGGACTGGAAGAAAACAAGCTCGCAGCCCAGCGCCTTTCCCTTCTCAATAAGCGCCCGTTCTATTGACGGCAGGGTATTGCTGCCGTAGTGCTCGGTTTCTCTCCTGCCCAGCATATTGAGATTGGGACCGTTAATAACCAGGATTTTCATCGGCACATCCCCCTTAGAACTTTTCTGACCAGACTCTCCGCCACCGCCTGGTTGACCACCCCCTTGCCAATGCCCCTGAGTAGCACCCAGCCCGTCTCACCGAGGGTTGTTTTCTTGTCAAAGCGGATTGCCGTAATTAAATCATCCGGGTTTATTCCCTGGCAAGTGGTGGGCAAGCCGAATTTTTGCAGCAGCTTTTCAATGCCCTGAACGTTACTCCCATCAAGCATTCCGGACTGCTTACTTATCCTGGCGGCAGCCAGCATCCCCACCGCCACCGCCTCGCCGTGGCTTAGCTCTTTGAGCCTGGTGGTGGCTTCAAGGGCATGACCGATAGTATGCCCAAAATTCAATATGGCTCGCTGCCCGCTCCTTTCCGTCTCGTCCGCCTCTACGATACCCGCTTTCAGACGGCAGCACCGCATAACAATATCCTTTAATTCAGCCGTAGTAAGTCTTTCTTTCTTCTGCTCAAGGAGGTGAAATAGCTTCTCGTCCATAGCCAGGGCGTATTTTATTACCTCAGCCATGCCGTTCCTCATCTCGGCGGGGGGCAAAGACTTCAGGAGGGCGATATCGCAAATAATCGCCCTCGGCTGGTAGAAGCTGCCCACCATGTTCTTCTTGCCGCCGAAATTGACCCCCACCTTGCCCCCGATGCTGCTGTCTACCTGGGCGAGGAGGGTGGTTGGCAGTTGAATGTAGTCGATGCCGCGCAGATAGGTGGCGGCGATATAGCCGCTCACGTCCCCGACAACACCGCCCCCCAGAGCGCATATCAGCCCCTTGCGGTCTATATTTTTCTCCAGCAGGAATCTATACCCCCGCTCAATCTGTCTCAGCGACTTGGCTCTCTCCCCCACGGGCAGGGTGAACAGGAATACCTTCTTCCCCGTTGCCCCTAGTGATTGGAGCACATTCTGCCCGTAGAGCCTTTTGACCGTAGCGTCGGTTATCAGCACGATACTTGAATAGCCGCTGAAGTCAAGATGCTGCCCAAGCTGATTTATAATGCCGTCGCTGACAGTAATCGGGCAGCGTCTGGATGTTTTCAGTTTGATAATATGGCTGGCTTTCATGGGGCTAAACCCTTTATCTCCTCCATCAGTTCGGTGAACTGCTCCGGGTAGAGGGACTGCATGCCGTCGGAGAGGGCGTGGGGTGGGTCGTGGTGCACCTCTACCAGGAGACCATCCGTACCCACGGCTATGGCGCCCTTTGACAGGGGAATCACATAGTCCCTTCGTCCCGCAGCGTGGCTGGGGTCAACGATGATGGGCAGATGGCTGGCTTCCTTGATTGAGGGGATTGCGCTCAGGTCCAGGGTATTCCTCGTGTTGTCGGTGAAGGTGCGTATTCCCCGCTCGCACAGGATAACCTGGTTATTGCCCTCGGAGATAATATATTCCGCCGACATCAGCAGCTCTTCAATAGTTGCCGCAAAACCGCGCTTCAAGAGGACCGGTTTCGAGGCATGACCGGCGCGGCGCAGCAGGGAATAATTTTGCATGTTCCTGGCTCCAATCTGGATAATATCGGTGTATTGTTCTACAAGTTCAATGTTGGTGTGGTCAGTAGCCTCGGTTACGATTAATAGTCCGGTTTCTTTGCGGACCTTGTCCAGTATCTTCAGCCCTTCCTCTCCCAGCCCCTGGAAGCTATAGGGTGAGGTTCTGGGTTTAAAGGCGCCACCGCGGAAGACCTGGGCGCCACCTTCTTTCACTATATGGGCGATGGTGAGGGCTTGCTCCTCGCTTTCTACGGCGCAGGGGCCAGCCATTACCACCGGTTTCCCTTCACCAATCTTGATGTCACCAACGGTGATAACCGTAGGCTGCGGCTGCGTCTCCCTGCTTACCAGTTTATATGGTTTGGTTACGCGTATGGCCTCTTTTACGCCATCCATGACCAGCAGCCGCGAATCATCAACCGGACCCTTGTTGCCCAGGATGCAGACCGCAGTCCGCTGAGCGCCGGGCATGGGAACGCCGCGGAGACCCATGTTCTCTATTTCCTTAATTATGGCCTGCACCTGCTCTTCGGTAGCGTCATTTTTCATTACCACCAGCATCTCACTGTTCCTCCTCTCGTAGTTCTACCTTGCCGACCTTACGGCTTGGACAAAAGCCTTGATTTTGTTAGCATCTTTTACCCCTCCACTCTCCACCCCGCTGGAGACGTCAACCCCCCAGGGTCTTAAATCGGCTACCACCTGCCCCACGTTTTCCGGGTTGAGCCCGCCGGCAATAATAACCGGGAATTTTGCCGCCGCCCCTCCGGCTATCTCCCAGGCGAAGACCTTTCCCGTCCCACCGTATTTCTTTTCAACCAGGGTATCAAGGAGATAAAGAGGTCTGGAACCCAGTTGTTTTTTGCCATCCTCCAGATGGGCTAGAAGCTCTTTTTCACCCCACTCAGGGGATACATGGATTGCCTTTATCAGCGGCTTTTTGATTTCCTGGCAGTACTCCCAGCTCTCGTCGCCGCTGAGCTGCACCCAGCCCAGCCCGCAGGAAGAAGCCACGCTATTTACCTCGGCGGCAGGCGTGTTGACGAATACCCCAACCACCGGCAGACCATGTTTTTTAACCGCCACCGCTATCTCCTCTGCCTTCTCATAGTTGACCTGGCGGGGGCTGGGGGCAAAGACCACCCCGATGAGGTCAGCCCCGGCTTCTATCGCCGCCCGGGCGTAAGGGACATCGGTAATACCGCAAATCTTAACCCTGGTCAAAATAGCTCCTTTATCCTGGCGGCTATGTTATCGGCGGTAACCAGCGCCTCGCCGATTAGCACCGCGTTAATTCCCCACTCCCTTAGCTTCTGTATATCGTTTCGCCCCTTGATGCCGCTTTCACTGACCGCTATTCGGTCCGGGGGTATAAGGGGGCGTAGCCTTCGGGTAACGTTTATGTCCACAGCCATGGTGTCAAGGTTGCGGTTGTTAATGCCGATTATTCCGGCGTCGCAGGCTAGCGCCCTTTTTAGCTCGTTTTCGTTGTGCACCTCAACCAGGCACTCCATTCCCAGCTCGTGGCTTAGGGAGAGCAGTCCCTTGAGCGCGCTGTCATCCAGTATGGCGGCAATCAAAAGCAAAGCGTCTGTCCCCCAGGCGCGCGATTCATATACCTGATAGGGTTTCAGGATAAAGTCCTTCCTGAGCAGAGGAATTTGGGGCAAGCGATGCCTGACAGCCTCAAGGTCTTCCCCGCTTCCCCCGAAATAGTGCCCTTCGGTGAGCACCGATATTGCCGCCGCCCCGCACCGGGCGTAGGTTTCGGCGAGCCTGACCGGGTCGAGATTAGGAGATAACACCCCCTTAGAAGGTGATGCCCGCTTGACCTCGGCGATTAAGCATAAGCTATCCCCCCTGAGAGCCGCCGCCATGTCTAGGGGCGATGGTTTCTCCTTAATGACTGCCTCAAGCTCAGGCAGGGGGATAGTTTTTTGCCTCTGCTCTAGCTCTTCCCGCTTTTCGGCGATAATCTTATCTAAAAACATGCCTCTCACCCGTAGCTCCGGCTCAGTTTAATTAACTGCTCCAGCTTATCCCGCGCCCGCCCGCTGTCTATTGCTTCTTTAGCTATTTCGGCACCTTCCTTCAGGGCAGGAAGCCCTGAGGGTTTTTTGGTGCGCTGGCTTACGGCGATGCCGGCGGCGGCGTTCATCACCACCGCATCCCTTCTTGGGCTCCTTTCACCCTCCAGTACCGAGCGCAGCATTTTGGCGTTCTCCCGGGGTGTTCCCCCCTTTAGCGCCTCAACCCCGGCTGTAGTGAAACCAAAGTCCTCAGGTGATACCTGGTAATCGGTTATCTCGCCGTCCTGCAGTTCCCAGACCCGGGACTTGCCGGCGACTGAGATTTCGTCCATGCCGCTTAAGCCATAGACTACGATGGCTTGCTTTGAACCCAAATGATGAAGCACCTGAACCAGCTTTCCCCCCAGCTCCTCGCTGGGCACGCCCAGGACCTGGGACTCAGCCAGTGCCGGGTTGGTCAGGGGACCCAGGATATTAAATATGGTGCGTATGCCAATCTCACGGCGGGGGGTGGCGGCGAACTTCATTGAGGGGTGGAACAATGGGGCGAACATGAAGCCGATGCCCACTTTTTTCAGGCAGTCCTTCACCTGATTGGCGTCAAGCTCAATCTTCACCCCCAGCGCCTCCAGGACATCGGCGCTGCCGCACTGGCTGGTCATGGCGCGGTTATTGTGCTTGGCTACCCTTGCCCCGGCGCCGGCGGCGACAAAGGCGGCGGCGGTGGATATATTGAAGCTCTTTGAGTTATCGCCCCCCGTGCCGACAATATCAATCACCGGCTCGGTTGTCTCCACCCGGATTGCCTTAGCCCGCATTACCCGAGCTAGCCCGGCAATCTCATCCGCCGTCTCTCCCTTTATTCTCAGGGCGGTGACAAAGGCGCCGAACTGGGCGGGTGTTACCTGCCCCGTGGTCAGCTCCTCCATCACCTCGGCGGCCTGTTCCATGGTAAGGGACTGTCCTGAGACCAGCAGGTTGATAGCTTCCTTAATCATGTCGGGCTACCTCCAGAAAATTTTTTAGTATATCCTTTCCCACCTCGGTCATAAAGGACTCGGGGTGGAACTGCACCCCCTCCACCGGGTACTGGCGATGGCTTATCCCCATAATGGTGTTGTCCTCAGTCCAGGCGGTTATCTCCAGGCAGTCGGGGAGTCCTTCGGGCATTACCGCCAGCGAGTGGTAGCGGATGGCGGGGAAGGGGTTGGGGAGGCCGTGAAGAACGCCCGTATTATTATGGTAGACCAGGGACGTTTTCCCATGCATAATCTCCCCCGCCGAGCTAACAGTGCCGCCATAGCTATAGCCAACGCACTGATGACCCAGGCAAACGCCGAGGATAGGCATTTTAGCGCCGAAGCGGCGGATGACATCATTGGATATGCCGGCGTTCTGCGGCGTGGAGGGGCCGGGGGAGATTACGATGCGCTCCGGGTTCATCCTTCCAATCTCCTCCGGGGTTATCCTGTCGTTGCGGACTACCCGCACCTCTTCTCCAAGCTCGCTCAGGTACTGGAAGAGGTTATAGGTGAAGCTGTCGTAGTTATCTATCAGTAGCAGCATTGGTCATCTCCATAATCTCTGCCTGCTCAATGGCGTTTAGTAAGGCGCGGGCTTTGCTTAATGTTTCCTCATACTCCCGCGAGGGCACGCTGTCATAGACAATGCCGGCGCCAGCCTGGACATGGGCTATGCCCTGGCTCAGAATAATAGTCCTTATGGTTATGGCGGTATCCATATTGCCGGAGAAGCCGAAGTAGCCGACGCAGCCGGCATATGGACCTCTCTTTTCCGGCTCAAGCTCGGCGATAATCTCCATGGCTCTAATCTTGGGTGCCCCGGAGACGGTGCCGGCGGGAAAACAGGAGCCGAGGGCATCAAGGGGGGTGAGGTCGGGGCGCAGCTTGCCCTCCACATTGGTGACCAGGTGCATGACGTGAGAGTAACGTTCCACCTCCATCAGCTCGCTGACGCTGACTGTTCCCGGCAGGCTCACCCGCCCTATGTCATTTCGCCCCAGGTCAACCAGCATTATGTGCTCGGCGCGTTCCTTTTCGTCGTTGCGGAGCTCCTTCTCCAGGCGCTCGTCCTCAGCCTTGTTCTTGCCCCGCGGGCGCGTCCCGGCAAGGGGACGGGTGGTCAGCGCGCCATTTACCGCTTTCACCAGAATCTCTGGGGATGAGCCGATAAGCTGGAAGCCCTTCAGGTCAAGAAAGAACATGTAGGGCGATGGATTTATACTACGCAGCGCCTTATATATATCTAGGGGGCGGGCGCTGGTGCGCCGGCTCAGGCGCTGGGAGAGCACAA
>CAYWCO010000010.1:0-18950 GCA_964456815.1 uncultured Dehalococcoidales bacterium
GAAGAAAAAGAGATAGGGGTGAGGTTGAACACCCCTAATAAAAGCAGTAAAATGGCGACAGTTAGTGCCGGGGTGGCGGAATTGGCAGACGCACCGGACTTAAAATCCGGCGGAGCAATCCTTGTGGGTTCGAGTCCCACCCCCGGCATAAAAAGTATAAAAATGCCCTGGCTAATAGTAACACTGGGTTATTTTATCGGCTCCATCCCCACCGCCTATATCGCCGGGCGCCTGCTCAAGGGCAAGGATATCCGGCGCCTGGGGGATGCCAATATGGGTGCCGCCAATGCCTTCCGCCAGCTGGGGGCAAAGGTGGGGATAACAGTAGGTATTATTGACGCCGCCAAGGGGGTACTGGCGGTTGTTATCGCTCAGATAGCCAATATCCCTCAGCTTGCGGTGCTGTTTGCCGGCGTAGCCGTCGTCGTCGGTCACAACTGGCCGGTCTTTATCGGCTTCAGGGGAGGTCGGGGGGAGGCAACTACTATCGGTGTGCTGCTAGCCATATTAACCGTGCCCATGCTGATAATAGCCTTACCGGCGATAGCCGCCCACTTTATCTTTCGGGATACAACTAAAGCCGCCCCCTTTATATTCGTCCCCCTACCGCTGGTCTGCTGGCTGACGGGGGCTTCGGGAACGCTTATCGCCTACAGCATCGCCCTGCCCTGTCTGGTGGGCTTTACCCATTTCCTGAGGACAAGGCGAACGGCAACACGCCAGGCGTAATTACTTGCGTTTTATGGCTGACCTTACCGCCTGCCCAATATCCCCTGCCGTTAGACCGTATCGCTCAAAAAGCTCCGCCGGCTTACCCGACTTGGCGTAGGTGTCTTTAATGGCCACGAATTCAATCGGCACCGGCTGGTTTACGGCAACCACCCGAGCCACGGCACTGCCCAGGCCACCGTGCTCCAGGTGCTCCTCAGCGGTAACGATAGCCCCGGTCTCAGCCGCCGCCTGGATAATAGCCGCCTCATCAATGGGCTTGAGCGTGGACATATTCAGCACCCGGCAGTCTATGCCCTCCCCCTTAAGGCTCTCGGCAGCCTCCAGCGCCGCCTTCACCATCAAGCCGATGGCAATTATGGTGGCGTCCCCGCCCTGCCTCATCTCTACCGCCTTACCCAGATTGAAGCGGTAGCTCTGGTCATAGACCAGCGGCAGCTTGGGACGGCACAACCTGATATAGAATGGTCCGGAGCGGGCGGCGGCCACCCTCACCGCCTGGGCGGTCTCAATAGCGTCGGCGGGCACGATAACGGTAAAACCGGGGAGAGAGCCTATCAGCGCCAGGTCTTCAATAGACTGGTGCGAGGTGCCATCCTCACCAACGCTGATGCCGCTGTGGCTGACGACCAGCTTAACATTGAGCTTGGGCTGAGCGATAGACATGCGAATCTGGTCAAAACAACGCCCGGGGACAAAAACGGCAAAGGTGCTGGCAAATGGTATCTTGCCCGAGGCTGCCAGCCCGGCAGCAATACTGACCATATTCTGCTCGGCGATACCGCAGTTAAAGAAACGCTCCGGGAACTTATCGGCAAAAAGCTTGGTCCTGGTGGAGCGGGAGAGGTCGGCATCCAGCACCACGATATCCGGGTTTTCCCTGCCCAGCTCAACCAGTGTCTCACCGTAAGCCTGCCTCAGATAAAACTCCTGAGCCATTATTCCAGCTCCTTCAGTGCCAGCTTTACTTCCTCGGCAGTGGGCGCTGTGCCGTGAAAATGGGGGTTATTCTCCATAAAGCTTACCCCCTTGCCCTTGATGGTGTGAGCCAGGATGAGCGCTGGCTGCCCCTTGACCAGCTTCGCCTTATTAAGGGCTTGGGTAAGCTGGGGAATACTATGCCCATCAGCCTCAATAACCTGCCAGCCGAAGGCTTGCCACTTTGCCGGGAGGGGGTCAAGGTTCATCACATCACGGTTCCAGCCGTCTATCTGCTGACCGTTGTTGTCCACTATAGCCGTCAGGTTATCCACCTTGAAGTGGGCAGCAGCCATCGCCGCCTCCCACACCTGCCCCTCATCACACTCCCCATCCCCCAACAGGGCATATACCCGGTAGTCCTTCGAGTTAAGCCGCCCCGCCAGAGCCACGCCAATGGCGAAGGACAATCCCTGCCCCAGAGCCCCAGCAGACATCTCCACGCCGGTGGTAACCGTGCAGTCAGTATGGCCCTGAAGGCAGCTATCCATCTGCCTCAGCGTAAGTAGTTCATCTGTGGGGAAGTAGCCGCACTCAGCCAGGGTAGCGTAGAGGGCAGGAGCGGCATGCCCCTTGCTCAGGATGAACCTGTCCCTATCCGGCCAGTGAGGGTCCTGCGGCTTATGCCTCAGCACCTTAAAATAAAGGGTGGCCAAAATCTCCACCGCAGAAAGGGAGCCGCCGGGGTGACCGCTGCCAGCCCTCCCCGTCATGGTAACGATGTGGCGGCGCAGCCTCTTGGCGATAGCCTCCAGTTCAGCTAGCGGCGCTGATGATGAAAAAACCTCGGCTTTAACGCTCTGGGCCGAGGTTGATGATGGATTGCATTTTTCGGGTACCGACATTACCACCCCTTCGTTTATCTATTATACAACACTTAATAAACTCAGGTCTACACTTTGGGAGGGTATTTATCAACCTCACCCCCTTAAAGCACCCAGAAAAATCTTCGATTTTCCTGGGAACCCGCTTTATCCCCCTCTCCATTCTTGGAGAGGGGGAAAGTATTTCATAGAAGAGGGGCTGGCGCCCCTCTTAGACACCCCACTTTCGGGGGTGGGGGAGAAAATTATGGGATAAGTCACAGACGCCCATAGGGCGGGATGGTGGGAAAAAGAGCTAAGCCCAACTTGGTTTGATTTTTTCCTCCACCTCTGCTTTAATTAGTGCCGTAGGAGAAATAGATGGAAGGCTTAAAACTACAGGCTGATAAGAGAGATGTACTGGGCAAGAAGACAAGATTTTTGCGCCGCCAGGGGATTACCCCGGCCCACCTCTTCGGGCACGGCCTTGAGTCACAAGCACTGCAGTGTGATACGGCTAAACTTCAGCGGGTTATTGCCCGGGCGGGAATGACCAGGCTTATTACCCTCGGCATTGAAGGGGGCAAGGAGCCAAGAAAAGTATTCATCAGGGAAATCCAGAGGGACGCCTGCACCGGCGAACTGCTTCATGTTGACCTCTTTCAGATAAGGAAGGCGGAGAAGATAAGGGTTGATGTTCCCATTATTCTGGTTGGTGAAGCACCAATAATGAAAACAAAGGGATATACCCTCACTCACAGCCTGACCAGCCTGAGCATTGAGTGCCTCCCCGACAAGCTTCCCCCCCAGATAGAGGTTGACCTGGGCCCACTGGAGGAGGTGGGGCAGGCAATCTATGTTAGAGACATCACCTTTAGCCCTGATATTACACTTCATACTGACCCAGACCAGATGGTGGTGAAGATCACCGAGGCGCGCATGGTGGAAGAGGTAATACCGGAGGAGGTGGCAGCAGAGGCTGAAGCTGAAGCCGCAGCTGAAGAAGGGGCTGAGGAGGGGGCTGAGGAAAAACCAGAGGAGCAACCATCTGCTTGAGGCTAGCCCGATAAGGAGGTAAGAGGTAATGGCAAACTGTGCTTATCATCCAAAACGTGAGGCTGTTGGGGCTTGCGTCAGTTGCGGTAAACTGGTTTGTGACGAGTGTAAGACAATCTTAGCAGGAAAAATCTACTGCAATCCCTGTGCCGATAATATGTTTGCCGGTAGGACTGGGGTTAGCGCCCCGGGAGCAGGAAACACCTCCGGGCAGGGTAGCTCAGCCGTGGTTCCAAAAGAAATTGAGGGGTGGAACTGGGGAGCCTTCCTGCTGGGCTGGATATGGGGGATTGGCAACAGCGTCTGGATATCATTCCTTGAGCTTGTGCCGTATATCGGCTGGGTCATGGCTTTTGTGCTCGGTGCCAAGGGAAGCGAATGGGCATGGCGATACAAGAGGTGGGACAGCATTGAGCACTTCAAGAGAACCCAGAGGACCTGGACTATGTGGGGGATAGGCGTTGTTGGCGGTGCAATCGTTCTCGGTATCTTAATATGGATTATTATATTTACGGCAATGCTCTCCGCCGGGCCTCAATACTGGTGAATATAACCCCTAGCCCAACTATGGTTGAAGTCATCCTGTGACTCTGCTAAAATCTGGCGATGATAGTTGACTTTCACACCCACGTATTCCCGCCCCAGATAAAGAAAAACCGCAAAAAGTATATTGAGCGTGACCCCTGTTTTGCCATCCTCTACTCAGACCCCAAAGCCAAAATAGCCACCGCCGACGAGCTAATCGCCAGCATGGATAAAGCCGGGGTTGATGTCTCGGTTATTGCCAATATCGGCTGGACTACCCATGAGCTTTGCCTTGAGACCAACGACTACATTATGGAGTCGGTATCCCGCTACCCCGAAAGGCTTATCGGCTTCGGTGCCGTCCAGCCGCAGTCGCCTGAGGGGGCGGTGGCTGAAATCGAGCGCTGCACCAAGGCGGGGCTGAAAGGTATCGGCGAGATGAGGCCGGATATCCAGCTCCTTGACCTTACCGATGAGCTCTTGATGGCGCCCCTTGTTGAGGCGCTGAGAAAGCATAAGCTAATCCTGCTCACCCACGCCTCCGAACCCGTAGGTCATGACTATCCGGGGAAGGGGATTGTCACCCCGGATATGCTCTACCCCTTTATCACCAGCTTCCCCGACTTAACCATCGTCTGCGCCCACTGGGGGGGCGGTCTGCCCTTTTACGGCCTGATGCCTGAGGTCAAGAAGGCGATGGCTAACGTCTTTTTTGACACCGCTGCTTCCCCACTCCTGTATACGCCCCAGATATACAACCAGGTTATCCAGCTTGTCGGCGCCGATAAGGTTCTCTTCGGCAGCGACTATCCCCTGCTGGAACAGAAGCGCCTAATTGAAGAGATTAAAGCGCTTGAGCTACCCCAGGAAACAGAAAACCTCATCCTGTCAGGGAATGCCCAGAGGCTCCTCGGTATCAGAGGTAAATAGCCGTGGAGCAACTTCGCTGTTTTATCGCCATTGAGCTTCCCGAGGAGATAAAGGCCGGGCTTTCCCGGCTTCAGGCGCAACTAAAATTAGGTAATCAGTTCCCGGTGAAGTGGGTTGACCCCTATAGCATCCACATGACCCTAAAATTCCTGGGCAATGTTAATGCAGATATGATGAGCCAGATAACCGAAGCCATAGCGGAGGCGGCTCAGGGGGTATCCCCCTTTAACCTTGAGATTAAGGGCCTGGGCGTTTTCCCCAACCTGAGGCGGGTACAGGTCGTATGGGTGGGGGTAAGCGGGGAGGTGGACAAGCTACTCCAGCTCCAGAAGGACATCGAGTCCTCTCTGGCAATACTTGGTTTTACCCCTGAGGCGAGGGCGTTTTCCCCCCACCTCACCCTGGCGCGAGTCCGTGACCGGGCCTCATCTGACGAGCGGCAGAGACTGGGGCAGCTTATAGCCAGCACCAAATTTGAGACAGCCTATACCTTCCTCGTGGAGGCTATCAGCCTGATGAGGAGCCAGCTAACCAGGGAGGGTGCCATTTACAGCCAAATCAGTTCGGTGGAACTGGGAAAGCCCTTGTCAACAACCGCTGGATAGTGTATACTGCATAAGATTTAATTTTGGTTGGGAGGTGGACTTTAATGGAACAATCCAATTTCCCCAAATGCCAGAAATGCAATTCTGGCGACCTGGTACCCCTTTCTGACTTTGGCAGTCAAGGGGCGGACATTCACTACAAGGCATGGGTTTGCACCAATCCTGATTGTGGTTTTAACCTGAAAATCAGGAACGGTGATGTTTATATTAACGAACCCATTATCAGCGGGGCTTCACGCTCCCGCTAAAAACTAGCAGTTTTCCCGAAGCTTTAAATTGCGGGGCTAAATGTGCTTCCTCAGTTAAATAAACTTAAGGGGATAGCACTTGACCTTCTATTTCCGCGCTGGTGTGTTGGCTGCGGGAGGGAAGGTGACTTCATCTGCCCCTCTTGCCTCCAGTCGCTGCCCAGAATTACGCCCCCCCTCTGCCCCAGATGCGGCCTACCACAGTCCCGCGCTAAAATCTGTCCCACTTGCGCTGGCTGGGAGGCGGAGATAAACGGTATCCGCTCCCCGTTCCGCTTTGACGGGGTAATACGCCAGGCAATCCACGAGCTAAAGTACAGAAACCTCAGAGCCATAGCCGGGCTCTTTGCTCGCTTGCTCAATGACTATCTCATCGCCAACCCCCTGCCCGGGGAGGTGGTGGTGCCGGTACCACTGCACCCGAAACGCTTAAGAGAGCGTGGCTACAACCAGTCAAGCCTGCTGGCTCAAGAGCTGAGCAAGCTCACCGAATTGCCCCTCGTGGATGACTGCCTTATCCGGGCATATCATTCCCCACCCCAGGCGAGGACGGCTAACGTCGATGAGCGGCGCCGTAATGTCGCCGATGTCTTCTCCTGCCGCGACCAGAGGCTAAAGGGCAAGCAGGTCTTGCTTATAGACGACGTCTCCACCTCCGGGGCTACCCTTGACGCCTGCGCCCGGGCACTAAAGCAAGCCGGAGCCACCTCGGTTTGGGGGTTAGTGCTGGCCAGGGAGATATGACCAGAGAGCTAAAATACACCATCTCCAATATCGGCATCGGCTGGGTAGGGATATTGGGCTCAAGCCGGGGGCTGGTATGCACCACCCTACCCCTCCCCTCAGCCCAGGAAGCGAAGCAGCAACTGGGTGACAGGGTAAAAGGGGCTATTTTATCCGATAACTTCTTCGCTGACTTACTAAAACGCCTGAGGAGCTACTTTAGCGCTCATAAGACGAGCTTTACCGATGAGCTTGACCCTTTATCGGCTACCGCCTTTCAGCGCCAGGTATGGGAGATAACCAGGCTCATCCCCCACGGTGAGACCAGGAGCTATAGCTGGGTCGCTGAGCAGCTTGGTAAAGAAGGGGCAGTACGGGCGGTGGGGAGGGCTCTGGGTAAAAACCCGTTGCCCATTATCATCCCCTGTCACCGGGTGGTAGAAAAAGATGGCAGGCTCGGTGGCTACAGTGGTGGGGTGGGGATAAAAAAATATCTTCTCCGGCTAGAAGCCTCGGCAGTATGAGATAAGGTAACTATCTAATATGAATAGTAAATACCTTCTGGAATAGAATTTCCCCTTCCGACGCCCGCTTGTAGACCAGGGTCAACTCGGTTCTACCTGTCTTCAGTGCCTTAAAGCGGAAATACTCAACCCCGCCAGCACCAAGCAAGCCCTCCTCTTCCCCGTCACTCAGTTCATATTCACTCTCACCACCCACCAGTTCCAGCATAGTCTCATCGTAGCTTGCCTGCCACCTATAGCCGGTGCTAGGGTTGGAACCAAGGGCGATAACAAACTGCTGATTAACGCCGGTTTCTATTGACTGCCCTTCATCTTCGTAGGTCTCAATCTCCCCGATGCAGCCAGTTACAAGACAGGCAGCCAGCAGTGTCGCCAAAAGCAAAAACCTTTTCACTAAATCCTCCTGGTATAATCTTCAACCATATTATAACGGAAATAAAGAGAAAAGGTTAGCCCAAGGGGGTAAATTACTTTTTTGGCGGGTTAGAAGCCTTAGTCGCTCGCGGATAGTGCTTGGTCTTTTCAAACAACGCTTTTATTCTCAGGTTCATGAAATTATCTTCGTATTTCTCAATCAGTTTTTCATCAGCGAAGCTGAAGTATCTGTTAGCACCTATTATGATATGGTCCAGTACCTTAATCTGCAGAATATTGCCGACAAAGACCAGGTCTCTGGTTAGCTGCTCATCACTCTTGCTCGGGGTGGGGTCACCCGAGGGGTGGTTATGGACAAAAATCAGGCGGACGGCATCATGGTTAATGGCACCTTCTACAATCTCGCGGGGACGGATGGGAATACTCTCCAGTGTTCCCTCAAAAAGGTCGGCGGTATCAATAATCTGGTTTCGGCAATTTAGATAGATAACCTTGAATATCTCCTTTTTGAGGTCCCGCATTGAGTAGTAGAGATAGTCAAAAATCTCTTTAGACGAGGTATTGACCGGCTGCTCAATAATCTTCTGCTTCAGAATCTCGGTGGGTAATTCGTGCATCAGCCTTATGCTACAAATACTTTGAAAGGTAAGCCCTATTTGCTGTAGTTCCTCAGGTGAGGCGGCGAGCAACCCCCTCAGATTGGCGAACCGCCCAATGCACTCCCTGGTCTGCTTTTTGCGCTCACGGTGGGGTAAGACCAGGCTCAGCAGTAACTCAATAGTCTCCCCATCACTTAAGCCGTCAAAACCCGACCTGATAAACCTCTCCTGCAACCAGGTCAGGCGTCTTTGCTCATCTACTGCAGTTAAAGTCATTCCCCACCTCTTGCATTCAGTGCGTCAAAGTAGTCTCCACTGGCGAGAGTGGTAATTCAACAAAGAACGTAGTTCCTTTCTCCGGTTTGCTTCTGACGTATATCCTGCCGCCATGCTCGGTCACAATACCGTGACAGGCACTAAGCCCCAAGCCGGTCCCGCCTCTTCCCTCTCTAGTGGTGAAAAACGGGTCAAAGACCTTATCAATATTTTCGGGGGCAATACCAGGACCGTCATCGGCAAATGAAATCCTCACATAGTCTTTTATCTCCCTGGTCTTGATAATGAGCTTCCCCCTACCGTGAGCCTCGCTCATCGCCTGCTCAGCGTTCAGGATGATATTCAAGAAAACCTCCTGGATCTGGGGAAAATCGACCATTATCTCGGAGAGGTTGGGGGCGAGGGTAGCTCCCACCTCAATATTGCTTGTCTGCAGGGCGTAAGACCTCAACTCCAGAGTCCTTTGCACAATATCATTGATGTTTGAATATTCCTTCTTTGGCTGGCGGCGGCGGGCAAAGGTGAGGAGATTTTGCACCACCTCCGCTGCCCGCCGAGCTTCACCATGGATTATTTCCAAATCATGTCTGACCTGCTCATCAGTGCTTTTTCTCATCAGCCGCTGAGAAAAACCCAACACGCCGGTAAGGGGATTATTTATCTCGTGGGCAACACCGGCTGCCAGCTCACCGACCGAGGCCAGCCTCTGGGCAAGGTAAAGCTCCTGCTGCAGCTGCTTCTCCTTCTCTTCAGCCCGCTTGCGCTCGGTGATGTCCTGTAATGCAATCAAGCCAGCCAATCTTCCTTGAAATTGTATTCTGACGCCGACGGCGCTTACCCATATTTCTCTGCCATCTTTGGCTAACGTTTGCCATTCGTGCATCTCACGTAAATCCTTTTGGAACAAGTCTTTAGCAATAACTTTGATAGCCCGTTGCCCCTCTTCTGGCACGATGAAGTCAATTATGTTCATCCCCACTGCCTCTTCTGGAGAATCAAACCCATATATCTTGGCGGCAGTCTCATTAGCCAGCAATACTTTCATCGTTTGGGCATCAATAACACACAAACCGTCAATCGTGTTTTCAAACAAGGTCTTATATTTGTATTCACTCTCTCGTAGCGCCTCCTCTACCTGCTTGCGCTCGGTGATGTCAGCATATATCACATACCCTCCAACGGTTTTGTTACCAAGCCGAATAGGGTAGGCAAGCATAGAAACATCTACCAGGCTGCCATCCTTACGCTTCCTAACCGTCTCTTTCCGAACCACTTTATTGCTTAAACGAGCCCGAGACAGGGCAGACGCTTCCTCCCTACGGTCTTCAGGGACAATAGTGTCGCCAATCAACCGACCCTTGATTTCCCCAGCGCGGTAGCCCAAAAGCGTCTCAAATCCCCTGTTGACACTAACAAACCTGCCAGCAGTATCCAGCCAGGCAACAGCATCGGGGGAGTTGTCAAAGAGCTGCTGGAAGTAAGCCTCTTGACGCTCCAGCGCCCGCTCTATCTTCCTGAGCTCGGAGATATCAATTGTCATGGAGATTATACACGGTTCACCACCAACGTCGATTAGCTCGGCTGAGAACAGCGATTCGCGCATCTCACCTGACTTCATGCGGAAAGTAAATTCCTCATTGTGAACTCTGCCCTCTTCCTTCAGTATCTGTACCATTCTGGTGCGATCCTCTGCCTTCGCCCAGACATTGATCTCAGCTGGAGTGTGGTTAAGCACCTCTTCGCGGGTGTAGCCGCTAGTACGGAGGAAGCTGTCGTTAACCTCTAAAAATAAACCATCCCTAAGCCTGGAGAGAGTGACTGAATCAGTAGGACTGGAACGGAAGGCTTTAGAGAACTTTTCCTCTGACTCCCGTAGCGCCTCCTCAGTCTGCTTGCGCTCGGTGACGTCCAAAATCTGAGCTACCGTCTTTACTTCTCCCGCCGAATCCCTGATTACACTGGAGCTGATTTCCACACGCCTCTTCTGGCCGTCCTTGCGGACAATGTTGAACTCATAGCGGGGGGGAGCTTCCTCTCCGCTCTGCCTTTGGACGTATCGCTCGGCGACGAGCTTTTTGCTCTCCTCGTCGAGAAATTGGCGGAAATCCTGCCCAATAATTTCATCACGGGAATATCCTGAGATACGGCACAGCTCGTCGTTCACATATACGAAGCGATAGGCGCCATCCAGAATCATTATCCCGGCTTGAGAATTTTCCACGATAGAACGGAACCGCTCCTCACTCTCCCGTAGTGCCTCCCCCGCCTGCTCGCGCTCGGTGATGTCCCGGGCAATGGTGATATGACCAACCCAGTTGCCCGCAGCATCCTTTAGTATGCTGGTGCTTAACTCACCGGGAAACTCGGTGCCATCTGCCTTAAGCAGGGTGTATTCCACGCCTCTAACCGTTCCCTGTTTTATAGCCTTCCACATGTTGGCGGCTATCCTCTCGTGGTCGCGGGGGGCAACCAGTTCCAAGGCATTTCTCCCCAAGAGCTCATCCCTGGACTTGAATCCATGCATCTCCACCATTCTTTGATTTGTCTCGATAATGACACCGTTCAAATCAATAACTGATATGCCGTCAGTCACAGACTCAAACATCTTCTGGAGCTTTTCCTGGCTCTCCCTCAGCGCCTCCCCCGCCTGCTTGCGCTTGGTGATATTCCTGGTAATCTCAAGGCAGGAAACAATCCTTCCACTGGCATCTCTAATGGGATTAGCCGTATTCTCCCAGAAGGTGACCTCCCCCCAAGGCATTACCGACCTTCTCTCCGAGATATGGGACTTGCCATCCCTGAATGCCTTTTCTACCGGGCACCCATCGCACACCTTTTCGTTACCTTCATAGACCCGGTAGCATTTCTCCCCCAGGCGGTCACCCCAAATTACCCTCTGCGGCTCATTCTGATAGATAATGTTATAGTCCCTGTCCTGTATGGTAAGACCATCTTCCATGGCACTTACTACCGATTGCAGCTTATTCTTCTCGGCTTGAAGTGCTTCCTCCGCCTGCTTGCGCTCGGTGATTTCTCCTGCCGTAATTTGAAAGCCGACGGGTATACCTCCCTCCCTCGCAAGCTTCCCTTCCATCTCTATCCATGCCCAGTGTCCGTCTTTGCATTTGAACTGTATCTCCAAGAGACGAGGGGGTTTTCCCATCAGCTTCTCTTTCATCCGTTTTGCCACGAGTTTTACAGTCTCATCGGAGAATATACCAAGCTTAAACCCGTTCTTGCCGACCACTTCCTCCCGTGAATAACCTGTGGCTTCTTCAAATCTCTTGTTGACATAGGTGATTTTGCCCTTGAGGTCTGTGTTACATATGCCAATGGGAGCTTCATCCGTCAAAGCCTGAAGCCTCTTTACTGACTGCTTGCGCCCGGTGATATCAACCCAGTTTGCTAAGTAATATTTGAACTCCCCATTGTGCACCACTGGTTTAGCGGTAATCTCAACCCAGAATCGCTCCCCATTCTTCTTCTGGAAAAGTTCCTCAAGCCTCACCGCTCCCTTCCTCATAGATTGTTTCAAGTCCCTAGCCGTTTTCTCCAGTGCTTCTTTCGTCCAGTAGGGGTATGGAGGCTTCCTGCCGATAAGCTCCGCTGAAGTAAAACCGGTTAGCCTCTCCAGGGCAGAATTCACATATCCTATTGAAGCATCTGGATTGACAACCACTACTGGATGTGGAGAGTTAGTTAAGAGAGTGGAACGAAATTCCTCACTCTCCCTCAGCGCCTCTTCCGCCCGCTTGCGCTCGGTGATTTCTAGGACCACCTCAGTCACACCCACCAAGTTCTTATCTGCATCTAGCATAGGATAGCCCCGTATAAACCACACCCTCCCATCGGGAGTGGTTATTTCCGCTTCCTGCGGTTTACCGGTTTCACGGGCTTTGGCTACCGGGCAGCCTACACAGGGTTCACTACGCTGAGGCCATACCTCATAGCAATGCTGTCCCACCAACTGCTCAGTAGACAGGTCAACTGATTCTGTCGCAGCTTTATTTGTCCACAAAATCCTGTGTTCAGTGTCCTGGTATATCATAATCTCTGACATGCTGTTGAGAATAGCCAACCTCTCCTGCTCTACCTTACTTAGCGCCTCCCCAGCCTGTTTGCGCTCACTGACTTCTTTCCGAAGCTTCTTATTAACCGTTTTCAGTTCGCCAGTGCGCTCCTCTACCAGCTCCCCAAGGTGGTCATGGTATCTTTTCAGTGCCTGCACCGCCCGCGTGCCCTGGGCATGTGTGTGGGCAAGTTCCAGAGCGGTTGAGATGTGAAGCGCCAGGTTTTCCACTGAGGGAATGAAGTGCTGGAACAACTCGGTAGAAGACATGGCAAAGGCACCTATGACCTTTCCCTGCCTTCTCAGTGGCGTAAGGATACTGAGTTTCTTATCGTAGCCCACAGTCTTTGATATTAGATAGGCGAGTGGTCGGGGAAGAAATTCGCGTATTATATCGCTAACGCTGGCTTGAACGGTCTTACCCTCTCTTACTACCTGACGGTAGATGCTTGACCGCTTCAGGTCAATCTTGAACTCTTCTACCCGCAGCCCTGACGCCCTCTCCAACACCTTCAACCTTGAGGGGGTTATTGAGGCTTCAGCAACCCTGAGACTGGCTCCATCATCGGCTAGTAAAACGATGCTCGCCGTGTACCGCTTTGATTTAATAAACTCCTCCCCCACCACCCGATAGATTTCAGCTTCATCCAGCACACGGTGGAGCTTTGCCGATACCCCCTCAGTGAAGCGGATAATATCAAGCAGGCTGGCCAGCAGCCTGTCCTCACGCTCAGCCACTTCTATCTCTATTCCCATGCTTGCCCCCCTTTCCCCCCACAACGCAATGTTTAGGCGGTAATAACCCTAAGAAAGCTGTTTACAGCACCAACAATGTCCGACTCGCCGAAAGGCTTATTCATAATGCCAAAGGGGCCATAAGCTAAAGCCCGCGCCATAATCTCACTATCGGGGTAGCCGGTTATGATAATTACTGGCAACTTGGGCTTGATTGTCTTTATCTGGTGAAAAAGCTCAGCCCCATCCATACCCGACATTTTAAGGTCGAGAAAAATCAGGTCAAAATCCTGCTGTTTCACCAGTTCTAACCCCTCAGAGGCAGTCTCAGCACCTATCACCCGGTGCCCCAAATCCTCCAAGGTTGCCTTAAACAGCAACCGGACCATCTCCTCGTCATCAACAACAAGGATATTTGCCTTTGCCGTAACCGAGTTTTGGCGCAGCCACCCATCAATTGAGTTCTGGGCAAACCGCCACTGGTTGCCAACCTTGGTTGCCGGGATTTTGCCCCGCATCAGCAGGCGATATACGGTCTTATTGGTTACCCGTAAATAATCAGCTACTTCGCTAACAGTCATAAGCTTTGCCATATTGCGTTCCTTGTTCTCACTCCTAGGCTCTTATTTCCTAATTTGTACCTCATATTACCAAGTTGGGTATTTTTGAGTAGTATTTAGGATAATTGAGGTTTATTGTCTGCCAAAGTCTATTCCAATCCAGGCTAGATGTCAAGTAGTACTTTAGTACTACTCATGCGCAGCTTTTAAAGATGGGAAAATAGCGTGGCTTGTAGTTACTATGGTTTTAAGAAATCGGTGTCCTGCCGTCTTGCCCTATATCGCCGCCGCTTAGCCTCGGCAGTTCCTGTGGTTCTCAGGTTTAAGAAGTCGGCTTCATATTCTTCTATCAGCCCCTGGCTGGCGAAGCTGAGGTATCTATTATCACCGATGATAATGTGGTCCAGTACCCTAATCCGCATAATATTGCCGGCAAAGACCAAATCCCTGGTTACCTCTTTATCATATTTACTGGGCTCGGGGTCGCCTGAGGGGTGGTTGTGGACAAAGATGACGGAGACGGCGTCATGCTTGATGGCGTCTTTCATGATTTCACGGGGATAGATAGAGCTGGCGTTGACCGTCCCCTCAAAGAGGTCAACGATGTCAATAATCTGGTTCTGGCCATTCAGGTAGATGACCTTGAATAACTCCTTCTTGAGGTCTCGCATTGAGTGGTAGAGATAGTCAAAAATCTCCCTGCCGGTTTTATATACCGGCCTATCAACAACCTTCTGCCTTAGAAACTCGGCAGCTACCTCCTGCACCAGCTTGATACCGAAGGCGCTATGAGGGCCAATGCCGTTTATCTCCTCTAGCTCTGCGGCGGAGGCGGAGAGCGCTCCCCTCAGGGTCTTGAACTTCTTCAGGACCTCCTTTGCCTGTTTCTTACAGTCCCGGCGGGGGGAGCCCAGTGTCAGCAGCAACTCAATAATCTCATAGTCATGAAAGCCACTAAGCCCTGACCTGAGGAACTTTTCCCTCAGCCTTTTTCTGTGACCGGCTGAGGCACTCTTCTTGGTCATTCCTCTTCCTCCGCTTGAAGGCCGGCGAGGATTTCTTGCCCCCGGCCAAGGTCGCCGGGGGCAACCATTATGCGGCAGGGGAAGGCAGAAACCCCCAGAAAGGAGACGCTGTCCTCGGGATTAACCACCGCCGCAATGCCCTGCTGACGGAGGATGTCCTGCCATATCTCAGCGGTCAGCTGGTCAGGGGCGGTGGTCAATACTATCCACTTCTTCGCTTTAGCCATTGGACTCCACCCTCAGCCCCCCCTCCCCCACCAGCTCTACCAGGCGCTGATGGAGCTCGGGGCAGTAATTAATATAGATATTGGACAGCTTGAGGTTAAACACCCTCTCTTTATTGGTCACACAGAGGTTCACCTCATCATCCCCGGGGAAGCCCCTTAACACCTCAATCAGTTTATGCAGATAGGCAACGTCACTCTCCTCATCTGAGGTCTGGCTGATGCTTATCACCAGCCGGCGACTTTTTGGGGGGGCTTGGGTCTCCTCAGCTACCACCACCCCCTCCCTCGGGGCTGCCTCTGGCTGGTAGCGGTGCGCATTCTCACAGCTCAACTGCACGCGGTCATCCCTTAACCTTACCTTGCCCTCGACCAGCAGTATATTGCCTTCCTGCCACAGGTCTCTGGTAGTAGCATAGACCTTGGGCCAGACCATTACCTCCACCCTGCCGTCAAGGTCTTCCAGGACAACGCTGGCAAAGGGGCGGCGGTCCTTGGTGAACGATTGATGAACCGAGGCTACCATGCCGGCAACGACAATGACCTCCCCCACCAGCTCGGCATCAATATGCCCGCAGAGGATGGTATTCTCTGAAGCCACCTTGGCGGCAAAGGCGCTAAAAGGGTGCTCCGAGAGATACACCCCTATCAGCTCCCTTTCCCCGGCCAGCTTCTCTTTAATCGAGATTTCAGCGGGCTCCAGGTCAAGGCCGGGCATGGGGGTAGGCATGGTCTTGCCCCAGAGGTCAAACATGGTCGATTGCCCCGTCTCCCGCAGGCGCTGCTCCCGCTGGGCTAAAGCGATAATGCGGGCGACATTGCCCAGTAGGGTGCCGCGGTCGCCAAGGCAGTCCAGGGCTCCAGCCTTAATCAGGCTTTCAAGTACCCGCCGGTTTATATTATGCATATCAGCCCGCCGGCAGAGGTCTTCAATTGACTTGAACTCACCGCCCTTCTCCCGCTCACTAACAAGGGGCTCTATCGCCCCCGCCCCCACGTTCTTAATCGCCGCCAGCCCGAAGCGGACGGCGGGGTTACCTTCGCCATCGCTCTCTATGGAAAAGCTCGTCCGGCTCCGGTTTATATCAGGGGGTAGTACGCTGATGCCGAGACGGCGGCACTCGGCAACGGCGGTAGCCACCTTCTCCAGCTGGTCGGCATGGGTAACGAGGAAGGCGGTGATATACTCTGCCGGGTAGTTCGCCTTGAGATATGCGGTCTGGTAGACAATAAGGGCATAGCTGAAGCTGTGAGCCTTGTTGAAGGCATAGCCGGCGAAGGGCTCAATGAGGGCAAAGACCTCGCCGGCGACATCGGCGGAATAGCCCATCTTCTTGGCGCCGGCAATAAAATTCTGCTTCTCCTTCTTCATCACCGCGGGAATCTTCTTACCCATCGCCTTGCGGAAGATATCAGCCTGCCCCAGCGTGTAGCCGGCAAAAGCCTGGACAATAAACAGCACCTGGTCCTGATAGACAACCACCCCGTAGCTCTCCTCAAGGATGTTTGTCAGCGCCGGGTGGGGGTAGCGGATGGGCTCAATGCCGTGCTTGGCTTTGATGAAGGTGGGAATATGCTCCATGGGACCGGGGCGGTAGAGGGCAATCATGGCGGCGATATCGCTGAAGCTGCTCGGTTTAAGCTCCTTGATATGGCGGCGCATGCCCGCCCCCTCCAGTTGAAAGACGCCGGTGGTCTCCCCGGAGGAGAGCAGGGCGAAGGTCTTATCGTCATCCATGGGGATGCGGTGCAGGTCAATCTCCTGCCCCTGGCTCTGGCCAATAATCTCCTTCGCCTTGCCCAGAATGGTCAGGTTCGCCAGACCGAGGAAGTCCATCTTGAGCAGCCCAATCTGGGCGATGTCCTCCATGGGGAACTGGGTCATAACTATGTCTTCATCACTACCCTTAGCCGCCCGCTGTAAGGGGACATATCTGGTGAGCGACTCCTTGGATATAACGACACCGGCGGCGTGGGTGCTGGCATGGCGGGAAACACCCTCAAGCCTCTGCGCCGAATCAATCAGGTCGCGAACGATTTTGTCCTCGTCGTAGATAGTGCGCAGCTCGCTGTTCTCCTCCATGGCTCTCCCCAGGGTCATGCCCGGCCGGAAGGGCACCAGCCTGGCGACGCGGTCGGCATCGCTATAGCTCATGCCCAGCGCCCGCCCCGTATCCCTGATCGCCGCCTTCGCCCCCAGTGTGCCGAAGGTTATAATCTGGGCCACGTGGTCTTTGCCGTATCTATTAGTTACATAGGCAATAACCTCATCACGGCGGTCATCCTGAAAATCCAGGTCTATATCCGGCATCTCCTTGCGCTCAAGGTTAAGGAAGCGCTCAAAGACCAGCTTATTCTCAATTGGGTCAACCTCGGTGATGCCCAGGCAGCGAAGGACGATGCTGGCAGCAGCACTGCCCCTAACCCCAAATAGAATGTTCCGTTCTTTGGCAAAGGAGATGATGTCCCAGACAACAAGGAAGTAATTGGCAAACTGGGTCTTTTCTATCACCTCGAGCTCATAGTCAAGCCTCTGCTTTATCTCAGGGGTGGGGTTGGGGTAATACTGGGGCAGGCTTTGATGGCAGAGGTCAGCCAGGAACTGGTCGGCGCTCTTGCCTTCGGGCAAATCTATCTCAGGGATGTGCAAACGACCGAACTCAAGCTTGAGGTTGCACATCTCGGCAATGCGCCCGGTATTCTCCACCGCCTGAGGAATATCCTTATAAAGCTCCGCCATCTCCTCAGGGCTTTTAAGATAGTAAAAGTCGCCCGCCATCTTCATTCTCTTTTCATCATGGATAGAGGAGTTGGTGCCGATACACATAAGCAGGTCATGAGAGGGGGCGTCCTCCTGATTAATATAGTGGACATCGTTGGTGGCTACCAGCGGTATATCAAGCTCGTCAGCCATAGAGATAAGAGCCGGGTTTATCTGCTCCAGCTCGGGGATGGGATGGCGCTGTATTTCCAGGTAGAAATCGCCGAAGGTCTGCTTATACCACAGGGCGACCTGCTTTGCCTCCTCAAGGCGCCGCTCAAGAACAAGGCGGGGAATCTCACCGGCAAGGCAGGCGCTGAGAGCAATAAGACCGTCGTGGTACTGCTCAAGAAGCTCCCTATCCACCCTCGGCCTGTAATAAAAGCCCTCAAGGTGCGCCTTGGTGGTGAGCTGGATTAGATTGCGGTAACCGCTCTGATTTTTAGCCAGCAAAACAAGGTGGTAGTTATTTTTATCACCGGCATTGCGGCTGAGGTGGCTGTTTGGGGCGACATAAACCTCGCAGCCGATAATGGGCTTTATCCCCGCCGCCCTGGCTTCCAGGTAGAACTTGATTGCGCCGTGCATAACGCCGTGGTCGGTTATCGCCAGGCTATCCATGCCAAGCTCCTTAGCTTTTTGCACAAGCTGGGTGATGCGGCACATGCCGTCAAGGAGGCTGTACTCGGTGTGGACATGGAGATGGCTGAACATGGCTTAATTATAGCACAGGGTTAGTTTTGGGGGGTATGCTTTTAGCCCCTGAAAGTGTAAAATCTTAGTGATAAAAATGAAAGCTCTGGCTACTGCCGCTAAAGTGCTGTTTATGCTCTGTCTGCCCGTCTTGCTATTCACCGCCAGCCTGGGCTGGGCAGCCAACAGCCTGTGGCTTTACAGATACGGCTTTGAAAAATATAACGTCAGCCAGACCACCGGGCTGCCCGATTCGGAGCTGGAGGATATATATGCCGGGCTGATCAGCTATTTCAACTCCGATGAGGAATATATCAGCATTACCGCCATAAAAGACGGCGAGCCGTTTGAACTCTTTAACCAGCGGGAGGTAATTCACCTTAAGGATGTCAAGGGGCTTATTCAACTGGACTACAGGGTTTTGCTGGGGGCGCTGGTCTACGTCCTGGCTTACGCCGGCGTCTGCCTCTTCTGGCGCAGGAGAAGGTACTGGCGCCATCTTGGGTGGGGGC